>DATKIP010000012.1 GCA_035544015.1 Candidatus Saccharimonadia bacterium | reverse complement strand
ACCCGCCCGCTTACAAGATATTATCTGGATAATTAACAACAAACCCAGGAAGATCCTGGGGTATAAGTCGGCTCTGCAGCTGGCGAAAGAGAAAGGAGTATTACGAGGGTAGGTGGTGCACTTCGGGGGTGAATTTAGGGTCGGGTGACGTAGTATGTAATATCATTATTTCTGATGTTGGTCAAGGCTGATGGGAGGGTTTTGAGTAGCATAATCGCGAAGCGACGGCTATAATGGGTCGGTCGCGGGAAACCGCGCGGCGTGGAGAGGTCGCATAGTGGCCTAGTGCGCGCGCTTGGAAAGCGCGTGAGGGGGCAACTCCTCCGAGGGTTCGAATCCCTCCCTCTCCGCCAGGGTTTTGGCGCGGGATTTATCTGGTAGTATTTGTTCATGAAGCGCAATGGGTGGTTGGAGCGGCTGAAAATGCCGATGCTGTATGGACTGGGTCTTGGCCTGGTCTTTTTTGTTATGCTGAGCTACCGGTTGGAGTACGATTTTGGCTGGCATGTGGCGGCGGGGGACTATATTCGGGCGCATGGGTTGCCTCTGCGCGATGTTTTTACCTACACAGCGCCAAATTTTGCCTGGGTGAATCATGAGTGGCTGCATGATGTGGTGCTGAGCTGGCTCATGGGTGTGGGGGGCTACGGGCTCGTGGCGGTGGTGTTTGCGGTGGGGTGGGCCGGGGCGGTAATGCTAGCGGCGCGGCGGCAGGTGTTTGTGATCCTGCTGCTAGCGGCTGAGGCGGTGCTGCCGTTTTCGGCGGCGCGGCCGGCGCTGTGGGGGTTTTTGGGGTTTGCGCTGACGCAGCGGGTGCTCGAGGCGCCGCGGCGGTGGCAGTGGGTGGTCTTGCCGGCGGTGGCGGTGCTGTGGGCGAATGTGCATGGGAGTTTCCCGCTGCTTTTGCTGCTCATTGGGGCGGCGTGGTGGCAGCGGCGCGATCGGTGGACGGGGTTGCTGCTGGCGGTGTGTGCGGGGCTGACGCTGCTGAACCCCTACGGGTGGCGGGTGTACGAGGAGATAGTGCGGACGCTGCTTGACCCTGGCTTGGGGAGGTATGTGCAAGAATGGCGGGCGTTTGATCTGCCGGTGCTGGCGGTAGTGTTTGCGGTGGCGTACATGGCGCTGTGGTGGGAATTTGAGGCTAAAAAGCGGCTGGTGAGTTGGCCGTTTGGGCTGCTTGGGGCGGCTGTGGTGAGCGCGCGGCATCTGCCGTTTTTCGTGGCGGCGTCGGTGCGCGGGTTGGAGGATTATGCGCTGCGGCTGGATCAGAGGATTCGGCGGGGGCAGGCCAAGCGGTCGCTGGCGATGTGGATTATATTTTGCGGAGTGGCCGGCGGAGTGGCGCAAAATACCTGGTTTGCGGGGCATTTGCTGGGACACGACCCAGCGTATCAGATGCCGCAGGGTTCGGCGGTATATTTGGCAGCGCATCCGTGCGCGGGCAGGGTGTTTAGCGATTATGATTTTGGCGGGTATTTGCTTTGGAAGGTGCCGGGTATGCAAACGTACGTAGACGGGCGTATGCCGAGCTGGCGTGATGCGCATGGTGCGCGGTATTTGGACCGGTATTTGCGGGTAATTCGCGATGATCAGTATCGGGACGCGGAATTTGCGCGCTACCGCGTGGGGTGCGTGGTGGTGGCGCGGGATGGGGCGCGCGCCAGCCATGGGTTGGGCGTGGAGCTGCAGGCGGCGGGCTGGCAGGTGCGTGCGGCCGATGCGGTGAGCGTGGTGCTCGTGCGGCCGGGCGGTCAACGGTGAGCGAGGCGTGGTTGTTGGCGCTGGGTGGCGGCTTGGTGTTGGGGTTGAGCGGGTTTTTGGCGGTGATGGCGGTGCATGGGTTTTACCTGGTGCGCAACAGCGTGGCCTACGTGGTGCTGCCGGCGGGCGCGTTGGCGGTGGTGGCGCGGGAGCTGGACGTGCGGGCCGGCGACGTGGTGCTCGATCTGGGCTGTGGGGATGGCCGGGTGTTGCATGAGCTGTGGCGGCAGGAGCGGCGCGCGCGGTACATGGGAGTGGAAAATGATGTGATGGTATGGCTGCGGGCGCGGTGGCGCCAGCGGGGGACTGGCGTGCAGCTGGTACGGGGTGATATCGCTGGGGTGTCGTTGCGCGAAGCTACCCGTGTGTACGTGTATCTGGGGCCGCGCCTAATGGCCGAGCTGCAGCCGCGGTTTGAGCGCGAATTGCCTCAGGGTGCTCGCGTGGTGTCGGTGCAATTCCCGCTGCCGGGGCGGGAGCCCGACGAGGTGGTGGAGCTGCCGGCGAGCAAGCGGCATGCAGCGCGGCTGTACGTGTACGAGTATTAGAGCACGGTGAATGGTATGAGATGCTGATACGTTTTGGCGAAGGATTTGTCGAGCGTCACGATGGCGGTGCAGTCGGTGCGTTCAGCGACTGCTAGCTGGAGGGCGTCTTCGTGATCTGGGCCTTTGAGCAGGCGAAGCGCCATAGCATAATCTTCGGGCAAGAGGGCTTCTTTGGCGTAGTCGGCCAGAAAGGTTTGGAGGGTTTTGATCGAGAGTCCATCCTTGATGCCAAAATGGAGTACGAGGTGAACGGTGAGTAGGCTGATCGTGCAGGGGGATTCGTTGTGCTCGAACCACTGCATAACGGTGTCGGATCGGGGTCGGCCGGCGATGAGAATTTCGAGCAAAATATTGGCGTCGAGTAAGATCACAGCGATTGGGTCTCGTCGTAGAGGTCCTTGAAGCTTTTGACGGGATCGAGCCGGGTAGGGCGCGGGCTGAGGCTGCGGACGAGGGCCAGCGAGCGCTTGAGGGCGGCGGGAGTGCCGGCATCCGGGGCTTGGTAGATTGGTTCGGATGGTCCGGCAGCGATGGTGATGAGGGGTTTGGAACGGTACAGCACCGTGACGGGCTGGCCGTCGCTGAGGCTGCGGAGGAAGCCCACCAGATCGCGGCGGATTTGTTTGGTGTTGGTGGTGCGCGAGGGTGTCATGAGTGGATTGTATCAGGATGATGGATTAAGTTCAACTTAAGTTGAACTTGTATACTAAGGTCAAAGGAGGCAAGACATGGCTGAGGATTTGAAGAGCAAGCCGGAGGAATACTGGCGCGAGAAGCTCACCCCGGAGCAGTACCGAGTGCTGCGCGAGAAGGGTACCGAAGTGCCGGGCACGGGCGCCTACGTGGACAATGCTAAGGCTGGTATGTACCGTTGTGCGGCGTGTGGGCAGGAATTGTTTGCGAGCGATACGAAATTTGAGAGCACGCTGCCGGGTTTGCAGGGTTGGCCGGCGTTTTACGCCGAGGCGGCCAAGGGTCGGGTGGAGCTGCGCGAGGATAATTCGATGGGCATGAGGCGCACTGAGGTCATTTGCTCGCGATGCGGCTCGCACTTGGGGCATTTGTTTGAAGGTGATCCGGCGGTGGCGGATAAAGGTGGGCAGCATTATTGTGTAAACTCATGCGCGCTGGAGTTTGAGCCGACTGGGAAGTAGCGGTTTTTTGGTGGGTGGGCGTGGCTAGGCCCCGCTCCTGGGTAGGAAGAGCGGGGCCGGGGTGCGCCATGGTGCTGGTGCGGGGCCGTCTTGAGGGGTGCGACGGCCGGTTGGGTTACTGGGCGCTGAATGCGGCCATTGTGGCGCGGGCCGGGTGGGCGGTGGGCGACTGCGCTGCCTTGTACTGGTCGATGACGTGGGCCGGTATGCGGCCGCTGCCGGAGACCTTGAGGCCCTGCAGCTTGGCCCACGCCCGGATGGCGGCGGCCTGGTCGCGGTTGAGGCCGGTGCTGGCCGCGGGGGTTCGCTTGGTCTTGCTGGTCACCCGGCGGCCGGCGGCGATGTAGGGGGCCAGGAGGTCGCGGAGGGCGCGTGCGTTGGGCTCGGTCAGGTCGATCTCGTACAGCTTGCCGTCGAGGCCGAACGAGATGGTGTTGGCGTCCTCCGTGCCGTCGGTGTCGTCGATCAGCATGATCAGGGTCCGTTGTGCCACGTGCGATCACTCCTCGTGCCTAGGGTTACTGCATGGCGATTGATACTATAATGTTTTGTACGGATTTCGTCAAGGGTTCCTTAGAAAACTTTGCGGGCTTTTTTGGGCGTCATGGACGTGCGTAGGAGCTCCGCATTGAAGGCTTCGGGAGCTTGGCCGCTGGTGGCGTAGTGGTAGAGCGCGGCTTTGGCGATGGAGCTGAGCACGGATAGCACGGCGATGAGGGCGATGAAACCGCCGACGGCGAGCAGGACGACGGGGATGAAGACGGCGCCGGGGATGCTGAATCCAGGGGCTCCGGGGGCGGCGATTGGGAGCATAAATGGCACCGCAGCTATGATTGCCCAGATAAGAATATAGCCGAGGACGGCTAGCCCGGATACGAATCCGATGCCGAGATTGACCACAATGCTTTCGCCCCAGATTTGTTTAATCGTGTGGACGGATTGCTTGGTGGCGTCGAATGGCGCGACGGATCCCTCGCTGAGGACGATCACGGGTAGGGCGAAGACATTGGCGATAGACCAGGCGGCGCCGAGTAAGTCCACGGCGATTCTACCGGCAAAGGGTACGCGATCCTCAAGCATGCGGAGCGCCAGCCCAATCGTCGCCATCATGAGGCTAAAGGCCGCCAGTGGGCCAAATTTGCGCCAGGCGCCGGCCAGGCTGCTGCTGATGGTGGGGTTTTCACCCCGGAAGCGTTGGGTGGCACCGAAAATGACGGCGCCGGCAAAGAAGTTGGTAATGAGCGCCAGGACGAAATATAGAGCGAGCGTAAAGGCAAAGTCGCGCCAATTATTGAGCTGATTGTTGGCTCGCAGGGCGATAGCGACCAAGACGAAGGGGACGAGGGCTAGGAGTTGGATGGTAAAGCTGACGAGGGGAAGGGCGGCAAGTTCTTTGTCGAGTTTGAGGACGCGCCACGAGCTTTTGGTGATTTGCCAGCCGCGGCTGAGACGGCTGATTTTTGCGGTTGATTCCATGATTGATCCTGTTTGATTAATGTACGGATGCGGGGCTGGTAGAGAATGTCCTCGATATTTCGGGCGAGAAAGGCTTGTAGAACGGCTGCTCCGGTGGGCGTGAGCTGGTAGATTTTGAGCGCAGGACCGCCGGGGTTGGGTTCGAGCCGATGATCCACAAGCTGGGCGTCGCGAAACCGGCGGAGCGAGCGGTAGACGCTTTTGTCGTCGGGCGTTACGAGGCCGTGGGTGGCTTCGAGGATGAAGTCTTTGATTTGACCCATGTGTTTTTGGCTGTCTTTGAGCGACAGCATTATCCAGAGGGTGAGTTGGCCTTTGCTGTAGGTGTCTTCCCAGCCGGAGAGGAGGGTTTGTTCATAGTCATCGAGTGGTTTCAATGGGTTCCTTGGTTAGTTATTAGTATGTTACCGATAGTATACTACAGTGGGTATACTACCGTCAAGAATATTGGGTGAGTGCGTTACAATCTGGGACATGGATGAACGGGTCATTGTGGATTTTCGGGAACGGGTGTGGGAGTTTTATCGTGAGCAGGGGCGGGATTTGCCGTGGCGGCGGGAGGTGACGCCGTATGGGGTGTTTGTGAGTGAGGTGATGCTGCAGCAAACGCAGGTGAGCCGGGTGCTGGGGCATTGGCCGCGGTGGCTGGAGCGGTTTGGGAGTTTTGAGGCGCTGGCCGCGGCGAGCGTGGCCGAGGTGGTGGAGGCGTGGCAGGGGCTGGGTTACAACCGGCGGGCGCTGTGGCTGCGGGAGGCGGCGCAGATGGTGGTACGCGAATTTGGTGGCGTGTTGCCGCGCGACCCGGCGGAGCTGGTGCGGTTGCCGGGGATTGGGCCCAACACGGCCGGCAGCATCGCGGCGTTTGCCTACGATGAGCCGGTGGTGTTTATCGAAACGAATATCCGGCGGGTGTTTTTGCACGAATTTTTTGAGGACTCGCCGGCCTTGTGCGCGAGCTATCCGGACGGCGTGCCGGATGCGGTGTTGCGGCCGCTGATCGAGGCGGCGCTCGACCGGCAGCACCCGCGCGAGTGGTATTGGGCACTCATGGATTATGGGGCGGATTTGGCCAAGCGGGTGGTGAATCCGAACCGACGCAGCCGGCATTACGCGGTGCAATCGACGTTTGCGGGCAGCGTGCGGCAGCTGCGGGGCGAGGTGCTGCGGCGATTGCTCGATGGGCCGAAGAGGGTGCGTGAGCTGGGAATCGGCGATGAACGGCTGCCCGCGGTGTTGGCGGCGCTGGTGCGCGAAGGCTTTCTTATCGAGAAGGGTGATACATTTGGCCTGGCAAAATGATAAGATAGGCACCGATGGCAGGATATTCGAACAAAAACTTGATCGATAAATTGGGCGTGCGGCCGGGTGCGCGCCTGATTGTGATGCATGCGCCGGCGGGGTATTTGGATTTGCTGGGGGACCTAGATGAGCGGGCGAAGGTGGCGGTGCGGTTGGCGGGCCGGTTTGATTTTATTCAGTATTTTGCGACCAGCACCGAGCAGCTGAATGCGGTGTTGGCGAACCTCGCGTCGCATTTGGAGCCGGGCGGGATGTTGTGGATTTGCTGGGCCAAGCGGACTTCGCCGCTGCACACGGGGCTCACTGAGGGGATCGTGCGCGAGCTGGGCTTGAAGGCGGGGCTGGTGGATGTGAAGGTGGCGGCGCTCACCGACGATTGGTCGGGGCTGAAATTCGTGTACCGGTTGGCGGATCGCTAGGATGTACGAATCACTGCATAATCACACGACGGCATCGGACGGCACGCAGACGTATCTGGAGGTGCTCGAGGCGGCGCGGCGCAACAAGGTGGGGGTGGTGGCGTTTACGGATCATGATACGCTGCCGAGCGAGGTGGATCTGGCGAAGCTGCGGGCGTATGACGGACCGGTGAAATGGCTGGTGGGATGCGAGATTTCGAGCGGCCTGCCGGTGGAATTGGGCGGCGGGGTTACGAGCTCGCTGCACATTTTGGGGCTGTTTACCGACCCCACGAATGTGGCGCTGCGCGAGCATTGCCGGCGGGCGGTGGCGGCGCGGGTGGAGCGGATGGAGCGGATTGTGACGAATCTGCGCGGACTCAAGTTTACGATTTCGGTGGAGGATTGCCTGGCGGCGTCGGGTGGCGAGACCGTGGGCCGGCCGCACATTGTGCGGGCGCTCAATGCGCATCCGGAAAATGCGGCCATCGTGGAGCAGATGCGGATGGACATGGAGCTGGCGGCGGTGGGGAGTGCTGCCGTGGCCATGGATTACGCGCACATGATGGAGCGGCCGGCGAGCGACTATCCGTACCGGCTGTTTTTGAGCGATGACGCCTTTGTGGCAGGGATTTATGTGGATTATTTGTACTCGATTGACCTGGATGCGGCCGTGAAGCTCATCCGTGGTGCCGGCGGGGTGGCGGTGGTGGCGCACTGGTACACCGCGGCGCGCAAGATCGACGCCGGAATGCTCGAAGGCATGCTGCGCGACGGGCGGCTCGACGGCGTGGAGCTCATGGGCAACCCCATGAATGGCGCGGCGCGTCGGGCCGAGCCGGTGCTGGCGGCTATGGCCAAGCGTGTGGGTTGCATCACCACCTACGGCATCGACGGCCACCGCGAGCAGGATATTGAGAACTTCGTGAACGATCAGAGTGTGGCCGGCAAGAGCCTGGGGCAGACGGCGCGGCTTATTGAGCGGGTGAAACCGGATTTGAGTTTTAGTAACTTAGGCTGAGACGGCTGTGAGCTACCAATACATTTTGTTTGATCTGGACGGAACGCTGTGCGATCCGGGGCCAAGTATTACCAATTCGCTTGATTACGCCCTGACTAAAATGGGTATTGACGAGCCGGATAAGGCGTCTTTGCGGCGGTTTGTAGGGCCGCCATTGGCCCAGTCGTTTAAGGACTTTTACGGTTTTGATGACGCGTCGGCGGCCGAAGTCATAGGGATTTATCGGGAGCATTTTCGGGTGGAAGGCATACGGCAGTATGTACCCTACCCGGGGATGGTAGAGCTGCTGGATGCACTCAAAACTCAGGGCAAAATATTGGCGGTGGCAACGTCGAAAATCGATGAATTTGCCCAGCAAATTTTGGCGCAAACGGGCCTGACGAATTATTTTGTCGTGGTTGTAGGTACGCATTTGGGCAATATTTTGGGCAAGGGAGCTACCATTTCTGAGGCTTTGGAGTGGCTAGGAAACCCGCCGAAGTCGAAGGCGATCATGGTGGGCGATCGGGAGCACGATGTGATTGGCGCAAAAGAGAACGGGATTGATTCGGTGGGGGTGCTGTTTGGCTATGGATCGCGTGAGGAGCTGGAGGCGTCTGGGGCAACCTATGTTGCCGAAGACGTGGGGAAGGTGGCAGAGCTCTTGAGCGCCTGAGGCGCAGCTGGTATAAATGACCAGCGGTAGCCCGATGCTTCCGTGGATGATCTGTAGCTCCTCGATTGAAGGGCGTGAGAACCTTGGCCGACGCCAAGACTGCTTACGAAACCGCGCTGCACAATGCCAGGTCGAATCCGGGTAGGGGGTATCGCATCGATCTCGAGAATGCCATCGAGGACTACGAGGAGGCTGATGCGTCCGCCGATGTCCAGGCCGGCGAGGCCCTGGTGACTCAGTTGTACAACGACTACCACTAGGCGCCTCGACGCACCATGGTTCCGGGCCGGTCTGCGGGCCGGCCCGGAACCAGCTCACGAACTTATTCGCTTTTTGTTCGCATTTCCAGATTTAGCGTATAATTAGACATATGGACGAGGTTGCGGAGGTAAAGAGTCGCCTCGAGATCACGGAGGTGGTCGGGGGGTACTTGCCGCTCAAGCAGGCGGGGCGGAATTTGAAGGCGCCGTGCCCGTTTCACCAGGAGAAGTCGGCGAGCTTTATGGTGAGCCCGGAGAAGGGGATTTATCACTGCTTTGGCTGTGGCGAGGGCGGGGATATTTTTAATTTTGTGATGAAGATGGAGGGCGTGAACTTTCGGGAGGCGCTGGAGATGTTGGCGCGCAAGGCGGGGGTGGAGCTCAAAGCGCGCGGGAATGACGACGGCACGGCGAAGAAATTGCGGGAGCGATTGCTCGATGCGCACGCATTGGCGGTGAAGTATTACCAGGCGACGCTGGTGCGCAATCCGAAGGCGCTGGATTATGTGGTGAAGCAGCGGCGGCTCACGCGCGAGACGATCCGGGACTTTGCGATTGGGTATGCACCGGATTCGTGGAATGCGCTGAGTGATTTTTTGACCAAGCAGGGGTATTCGCAGCAGGAGCTGGTGCAGGGCGGCCTGGCTGGGCAAAAGGACGGGCGGGTGACGATTTATGATCTGTTTCGGGGCCGGGTAATGTTTCCGATTACCGACCGCGAGGGCCGGACGGTTGGGTTTACCGCGCGGGTGCTGGATGACGGGGTGCCGAAGTATTTGAATACGCCTCAGACGCCGCTATATGACAAATCGCAGGCGATTTATGGCTTGGCATTGGCGCGGGAGGCGATTCGGAGCGGCGATGAAGTGGTACTCGTGGAGGGCAATATGGACGTGGTGGCGAGTCACCAAGCGGGCGTGAAGCAGGTGGTGGCGGCGAGCGGCACGGCGCTGACGCTGGAGCAACTGCGGACGCTGAGTAAGCTTACAAAGAATATAAAGCTGGCGTTTGACGCCGACCGGGCGGGGCTGGCGGCGACGGAGCGGGCGATTGAGTTGGGGCAAAAATTGGGGCTGACGCTGCGGATGGTGGTGTTGCCGGAGGGCGTGAAGGACGCGGATGAGCTGGTGGCGCGCGATGTGGAGGCGTGGCGGCGGGCGATTGGCGAGGCCAAATACATTGTGGATTATTTGTTTGAGCGGTTTGAGCACGATTTTGACCTGAACTCGGCCGTGGGCAAGCGCGGATACACAGACCGGCTGGCGGGGAGCCTGCGGCGGCTGGGGGATCCGGTGGAGCAGGATCATTATGTGAAGTTGCTGGCCGAAAAGACGGGCACGAGCGAGGAGGCGGTGCGGGCGAAGATCGAGAAGGGGACTGAGGTGGCCGGGACGGCGGGCGCGGTGGCGGAGCGTGATCGCAGCGGCGATGTGGTGCGGCGGGCGGTGGTGCAGGCCAGCGGCAAGACGAGCGTGCGGGTGCAGCGCGAGGAGTTGTTTTTGGCCGTGAATTTGTTGGCGCCGTCGGCGCGGGCGAGCTTGGGGGAGCTGTCGCCCGAGAGCTTCTCGTCGCCGGAGCGGGCCATGGTTTACACATTGTTGCGGGCGCATCCAGAGGCGGCGGCGAGCGAAATTGCGGGTGCGGCTGGGGAGGCGGCGAGCTATGTGAACCAATTGATGTTGATTGGCGAGGAAGAGTTTTCGGGCTTGGAAGAGGGAAAATTGCAACAGGCGGCATTTGAATTTGCCCGGAGTGTGTTTTTGGGATCGAACCAGGAGATCAAGGATAGGCTTAATTTGGAGCTGCAATACGCCGAGCAGAAGGGTGATGATGGGTTGCGAGCGAAATTGCTGGATGAACTCAAGGCGATCATTGATTCTGAGGCATAGGCGGTAGACATGACGGGCCCCCGCTAGGACAGGGCGGGCGCCTGTCCTAGCGGGGTGCGGGTTAGCGACGGCGGTTGCGGCGCCTGGCCCTTCTGCTCCGCGCAAGCATGACGAACATGAGCGGGAGGCCTATCGCGATGAGCCCGAGACCGATGGTGCCCGAGGCGCTATGGGAGCCATCGTTCGCGGCGAGCGCGGTGGTGCTGGTGACTGCCGCTTCGGCCAGCCCGGTACTGGAAGCGATCAGGGCGGTCGCGACGATCACGATGAGCCCGACCTTGCGGATGATGCGCAGCAACATACGAACTCCTCAGAACAAACATCCCCCGATGGGGTTGGCCGACACTACTATACTGACTTTTGGATATGACATCAAGCTTGTGGTATAGGTGCGGCGGCTTGCGGAATTTTACGGCCGAAGGTACAATGGGTCGGTAATGGGATGGGCAGGGGTTCGCTTGTCATTCTTCCCTAGCAGACCACAGTGACCGAGTTTCGGCCTGACGAGAGGCTGCAAATTTTTATCGAACACTTCAGAATAGATATAAGATTAATTGCCTGCGCGGAGCCGATGACCTGGTGACGTGTGGTTGTTGTAGTATAAGGAGTTAGATTTTGGCAAAAAAGGTTGCAGAAGAGGAAACACTGGATCGGTCGAGCGGGTACTCGCCGGAAGTGGAACGGTTGATCGCGAAGGGCAAGGAGCAAGGTTACGTGACGCAGCAAGAAATTGCGGGCGTACTGCCGGAGGCTGAAGAGAACGTGGAAGAGCTCGATGAGCTCTATGCCGCATTGCTCGAGCAGGGCGTAGAGATTACCGACCAAAAAGAGGCGCTGATTTGGGACAAGGATGACGAAGAGACCCCGGATATCAGCGAGGATTACATCAAAGACATCGCCGACGACTCGGTGCGGTTGTACCTGCGCGAGATCGGTAAGATCCCGCTACTGACGGGCGAGCAGGAAATCATGCTGGCTAAGCGCATTGAGCAAGGCGATAAAGCGGCTAAAGACGCTATGGCCGAGGCCAACATGCGGCTCGTGGTGTCGATCGCGAAGAAGTACATCGGCCGCGGGCTAGACTTGCTTGACCTCATCCAGGAGGGCAACACCGGGTTGCTGCGGGCGGTGGAGAAATTTGACTATACCAAGGGATTTAAATTTTCCACCTACGCCACCTGGTGGATTCGCCAGGCGATTACGCGGGCGATTGCGGACCAGGCGCGCACCATTCGCATCCCGGTGCACATGGTGGAGACGATCAACAAGCTGATCCGCACTCAGCGCCGGCTGGTGCAGGAGCTGGGTCGCGAGCCGCTGCCGGAAGAGATTGCGGCGGAGATGGAAATGGATGTGGACAAGGTGAACCACATTCTCAAGATCAAGCAGGACATTGTGAGTCTGGAAGCGCCGGTGGGCGAGGAAGAGGATTCACAGCTGGGCGACTTCATCGCCGACGAAGATTCGCTGACGCCGGAAGAAGCGGCGACGCACCAGCTGCTCAAGGAGCACGTGAACCAAGTGCTGGCGCTGCTGACGCCGCGGGAGCAGAAGATTTTGCGCATGCGATTTGGGCTGGAAGATGGGCGCTCGCATACGCTCGAGGAAGTGGGGCAGGAATTTGGGGTGACGCGCGAGCGGATTCGCCAGATTGAGGCTAAGGCCTTGGCGAAGCTGCGCAAGCACCGCGAGAGCAAGAAACTGCGGGATTATTTGCGGTAGGCTCACTTCGCTCGACCCATGACCAAGGCGCCCCAGGAGGGCGCTTTTTGGTTTGCATGTTCGCTTATTGTTCGGTATTATGGACGGGCAGATCGATTTATACTGGTGATAACAGGGGTTTAGAATGGCTGAGTTAATGGCGGAACAGGTACGAGTAATAGTTCGGGAAGAGATTAGCGGTGTCGAGGCGAAGGTGGGTGGGTTAGAGACGGATGTACGTGATTTGGGCGTCAAATTTGAGCACTTCGATGCCAAGATGGATGCGATCGCCGAACTGGTGACGACTACGGTGCAAACGCGGCGTGAGGTCTCGGATCTTGGTCCGCACGTGGAGATATTGGAGAGTCAGGGAGCGATTCAGAAGCGGGTTATTCAGGAGCATTCACAGGCGCTGAAGCAGTTGCGGGGTGAGGCGTAGATCGAACGGCCGTGAGCTCGTTGACGATCTGGTGAAGGGTAGCTTGCTCGGCCGTAGTGAGCTTTTCGCAGCCGATTTGAGCGGGGAGTTGGCCGGTGATGTTGTCGATGAGGCGCTGACCCTTGGCGGTGAGCTGGAGGGTTTTGGCGCGGCGGTCGTGGGCATTTTCTTGGCGGGTAATGAGCTGACTGGCCACGAGTCGGTCGACGATGCCGGTGACGTTTGAGGCGTCACAATGAAGCGTAGCGGCAACTTGGCCCATTGTTAAGTCGCCATGTTGGAGGGTGTGGAGGGCGTGAAGCTGCATAATGGTGAGATCGTGGGCTTCAGCTAATTTGGCTAAATTGCCCTTGAACAGACCAACGAGTGCCATGAGGTCATCGCAAACTTGTTTTGAGTCGGTTTCCATGGCTTTAGTATAATACAAATAGTAAATATTTGACAACTTCAACTATTGAACTATACTACCTTTTGTATGTAATGATCTATCTCGGGAGGTGTTTGTGATTGAAGCAGTGAAACATAAAGGTTGGGCGCTGGCGGTATTGGCCGCGGCGCAGTTCATGGTGATTTTGGACGCCACGATTGTGAACGTGGCACTGCCGGCGATTCAGAAAGCGCTGGGCTTTGCCGCCGCTTCGGATTTGCAGTGGGTGGTAACGGCCTACGCGCTGGCGTTTGGCGGCTTTTTGCTGCTGGGCGGAAGGCTGGCGGATTTGTTTGGCCGCCGCCGCGTGTTTATGGCCGGCGTGGGCTTCTTTGCGCTAGCGTCGCTGGCGGCTGGGTTTTCCCAGAACCCGGGGACATTGATAGTACTGCGAGCGTTGCAGGGTCTAGGCGGGGCATTGCTGGCGCCGTCGGCTTTGTCGCTGGTGCTGACGATTTTTGCTGAAGGGCCGGCGCGCAACCGGGCGCTGGGTATTTGGAGCATGATCGCCGGCGGTGGTGGCGCTGTGGGGCTGCTGCTCGGTGGCGTGCTGACACAGTACGTGGACTGGCGCTGGATTTTCTTCATCAACGTGCCGATTGCGGTGGTGGTGATGGTGATGGCGCTGCGGTTTGTGCCCAAGAGTATGCCGCAAGCGAAGCAAAGTCTGGATCTGATGGGCGCCGTAACGGTGACCGGTAGTTTGATGAGTTTGGTGTACGCTTTGGCGCAGGTGCCGTCGAAGGGCTGGGGCAGTGGCGTTACGTTGGGGGCATTTGGCCTGACGGCGGCGCTGATGGCAGTGTTCATTGTGAATGAGTTGCGGGTGCGGCAGCCGTTGATAAAGCTGGGGATTTTTCGACGGCGCAATGTGAGTGGTGGGAGTCTGATTCAGACTCTGATGCCGGCAGCGCTATTTGGGATGTTCTTCTACCTGTCGATTTACCTGCAGCAGATTCTGCACTACTCGCCGACGATGACGGGTGTGGCGGACGTGCCGTTTACCATCATATTGATCATTGTGGCCGGGGTGTTGTCGGGGCGGATTGCTAAGCTTAACCCTAAGCCGATTTTGATCATCGCGCCGCTCGTAGTGGCGGCTGGGCTGATGTACTTTGCGCGCATCCCGGTGCATGCCAACTACTGGATCGACATTTTCCCCGGCATTGCGCTGATGGCTACTGGTATGGCGGCGGTGTTCGTGACCACCACCTTGGTGACCACGAGCGGCGTGTCGCACGAGGAGTCGGGGTTGATCTCGGGCTTGCTTAATACGGCGCAACAGATCGGCGGGGCCATCGGCCTGGCAGTGCTGAGCGTGGTGTCGACCTCGGTGACGAAGGCCGACCTGGTGGCGGCGCACGGCAATCCGGCCGTGATGCAGACGGCTTTGGTGCACGGTTTCCAGCGCGGATTTGCGATGGCGGCGCTGTTTGCGGTGGCCGCTAGCGTGGTGGCAGCGACGGTGCTGAAGGTGCACCGGGCGACGGCCGATGAGGCTGAGCGCGAAACGGAAGTGGAAGCGGAGTCGCTGGCCGCCATTCCGGGGGCGTAACATAGGAGTTGTCGGAGGCGAGCCCAACGATATACAATGGAACTCTAAGAGGGCGGAGCCTTGCCGGAATTGACCGAGAAGTGCGGTGTGTTCGGGGTCGTGACTGATAGTCCCGACGCGGCGCGGCTTACCTACTACGGATTGTGGGCATTGCAGCATCGAGGCCAAGAGAGCTCGGGAATCGCGAGTAGCGATAGTCATGGTATGCACTTGCGGGCTGGTGGCGGGCTGGTGGCGCACGTGTACAACGAGGCGGATCTGGCGCGGCTTGGCGGCAAAATGTCGATCGGCCACAATCGTTATGCTACTTCGGGTGAGGGCTCGCATCTGCAGCCGTTTGTGCATCGCGGGGTGAATCTGGCCTTTGCGCACAACGGTAATCTGCCGGATACTCAGAAGCTCGAGGAATTTTTGGACCGGCATGGTATGTCGACGGCGGGGCTCAATGATTCGGGCATGATGGCAGCGAGTATTGCTTGGTACATGCAGCAGGGTAAGCCCATGATTGATGCCATCGAAGCCGCTTGGCCTCTGTTTACGGGGGCTTTTTCGTGCGTGGCGATGGACGGTGTGACGGTGGTGGGCTTTCGCGATGAGTGTGGGATTCGGCCATTGTCGCTGGGGAGGCTGGCGGATGGATTTACGATTGCTTCGGAGACGTGTGCGTTTGATACGATTGGGGCGGCGTTTTTGCGCGATGTGAAGCCGGGTGAGATTGTGTCGATTGGTCCTGATGGCGTGCAGAGTCGGCAGGTGGTGAAGGCTCGTCAGGCGCTGGATATTTTCGAGTATGTTTATTTTGCTCGTCCCGACAGTATGATTATGGGTCGTAAGGTAAATGAGGTGCGGCGGCAAATGGGCCGCAATTTGGCGGCGGAATTTCCGCTGAAGGCCGATGTGGTGGTGCCGGTGCCGGATAGTGCGATTCCGGCGGCGCTGGGGTATGCCCAAGCGACAGGTATTGCGTTTGATCATGGATTTATCAAAAATCGCTACATTCACCGCACGTTTATTCGTCCTACGCAGGAATTGCGCGAGCGCGATGTGCGCACCAAGCTTAATCCGGTGCCGGAAGTAGTGATGGGCAAGGATGTGGTGGTGGTAGACGATTCGATCGTGCGGGGCACAACTACCGCCAAGATCGTGGATTTGTTGTACGGGGCGGGTGCACGCAAGGTGCATGTGCTCGTGAGTTCGCCGCCGGTGCGGTATCCGGATTTCTATGGCATCAATACGCCTGACCCGAGCGAGCTCATAGCGGCGCGAATGAGTGTGGATGAAATTCGGCAAAAAATTGGAGCTGAGACGCTGGGCTACTTGTCATATGAAGGTACGGTGCAGGCGACGGGTCATGCGCGTAGCAAGCTCAATATGTCGTGTTTTGACGGGGCGTATCCGATTGATATTGGAGAGCGAGCTAAGGCGGCGATGAATCGTGTTCAGCCCGTCCGGGCGTAATATGCTGAGCAATTTTTGTGTTCAATTTTGAGTGTGGTTTGAGCTGAGTTGACGTACTTGAGGGGGTTTGCTAGGTTGTCTGCGTAACCACGGGCATACGGTCCGTGGCGAGTGGCGGTGTGATTCCCCATCCACCGCTATTTTTACGGGTGCGCTCCGGCTCTAGGGCTGGGAGCACCATGAACGAGGAGGTACCTCGTGGGGCGTTATACCAGGCTGAGGCGAGGCTTGGTCGCGGCTGCATTGGTGGCAGCGGCGGGTCTCGTCTCGGCGGTGGTAGTGACTGCAGGGTCCGATGCTCGGTCTGGGGTGGGTGTTGCCTCGAGCGCCGCGGGCCCCGCGGTACAGCGGCTGGCGGTACCGCAGCGGCTGGCGGCGCCGGCGGCGTGGCCTGATGGGCTGCGTCCCGGCGACCGGACGGTTAGCCGTTCGGCGCCGCGGCGAGCGCTACCGGTACCGGTGCGACCGGCACCAACGACCACGATGTACGTGGCCGTGTCGGTGCGCAAGGTGTGGCCGACGTCGGCTCCGGGTCCGAACGTGAAGTCCGTGGGGCGGTTGCTCTGGGGGCAGCGTGTGACCGTGCTCGGCCGGGTGCGGGCGACTGCGTCCGATCCGGGCTGGCTGCGTATCAGATATGGCGGGGAGATCTGCTATATCAGGGCCGTCGCCATCGGCCGGTCCAAGCCGCCTCCAATGGTGGTGCGGACGGCGCCGGCTAGCCCGGCGCAACCGGTATCGGTGGGGCTAGGGGCACCACCGCCACCACCTCCGGTCTCGCGCTCGGTGGGTGGTTCGGTCTGGGATCGGCTTGCTGGCTGCGAGTCTCGTGGCAACTGGCGCATCAATACCGGCAATGGGTTCTACGGCGGCCTGCAATTCACCCTCGGCACGTGGCTCGACTACGGCGGCGGTGCGTATGCGCCGCGGGCCGACCTGGCCAGCAAGTCGCAGCAGATCGCGGTGGCCGAACGGCTCCGCGCTGCTAAGGGCTGGAAGCCATGGCCGGGGTGCCGGCGCAAGCTCGGGTTGCCGTAGCGCGTCGAATCTAGCGCGGACATGATGCCGCATTAGATAGTGGCTCCCGGGGGTCGCATATAGCGGCGGCCTCCGGGGTCACGCCCAACACACGACGGGGCTGTATACTGGATTACATGAAGAAGCCATTATTGGTCTTGGTGGATGGGTCGGCGGTGTTTCACCGCGGGTACCACGCGATTCCGCATTTATCGACGCGCGATGGTACGCCTACCAACGCGGTGCTCGGGTTTGCCAACATTATGTTTAAGGTGATCGAGTCGTTGCAGCCGGCTTACGTGGTGGTGACCTGGGATAAATCGAGCAAAACGTTTCGCAACGAGCTTTATCCGGCGTACAAAGCTACGCGGGTGAAGCAGCCGGATGATCTGTACGCGCAGATTCCGACCACGCGTGAGCTGGTGGAGGCGCTGCGAATGCCGTGGGTGGAGCTGGAAAACTACGAGGCTGATGACATTATTGGCACGCTGGCGCGGCAGGCCGAGGAGCGCGGTGACTTGGAGATTGTGATCGCGACTGGCGACAAAGATCAGCTGCAGCTGATCGACAAGGCGACGGTGGTGGACATGTTTAACCCGCGCGGCTTGGAGCCAACGCGGTACGATTTGGCCAAAATGCAGGAGCGATATGGGCTGACGCCGCAGCAGTTTATTGATTACAAGGCGCTAGTAGGCGATGCGAGCGACAATATTCCGGGCGTGAAGGGGATTGGCGACAAGGGGGCGATCAAGCTGCTGGCGCTGTATCAGACCCTCGATGGGATTTATGAGCATGCGAATGAGATTGTGGGAAGCGTGGGTGAGAAATTGCGCGCTGAGAAGGAAATGGCTTACCTGAGCCGTAAACTGAGCGTAATTGTGTGTGATGCGCCGGTGAAGCTCGATCTGGATGCGGCTAAAGTGCGCCCGGGGGATTATGAAAAGCTGAGCGAGCTGTTTCGGCGACTGGAGTTTCGTAGCCTCATGAACAAGCTGCCGGAGCTCAAGCGCGAGGTGGCGGTGGCGAGCGGCGCGGTGGGGGAGGTGGCCGCGACGGGGCCGCTGACGCTGTTTGGCGATGAGGCCGGCCCGGCGAAGCCGCGGCGCGAGCATCTGGACGCGGTGAAGTACACGGCGGTGACGACGGAAGCGGCACTGGAGGAGCTGGCGAGCAAGCTCGAGCAGCAGCCGGTGTTTGCGTTTGATACCGAGACCACCTCGGTAGATACCATGAGTGCGGATTTGGTGGGTTTGAGCGTGGCGTTTACGGAAGGCGAGGCCTACTACGTGCCGGTGGGTCACGATGAGGGCGAGCAGTTGGCATCGGCGGTGGTGCTCGACCGGCTGCGGCCGGTGCTCGAGAACCTGGCGGTGGGCAAGACCGGCCATAACGTGAAGTTTGATTACGAGGTGTTGCGGCGGCATGGGATTCGGGTGCAGGGCATTGCGTTTGATACTATGATCGCGGCGTTTTTGCTCAATTCGGTGGGACGGTCGCAGTCGCTCGATGACTTGGCCTACAGCGAGCTGGGGATCGAAATGATTCCGATCTCGGAGATGATTGGCGTGGGCAAAGCACAGATTTCGTTTAACGGCACCAATATCGAGGAGGCGGCTACGTATGCGGCTGAGGACGCCGATATTTCGTGGCGGCTGTACGAGCGGCTCAAAGGCCAGCTGGAGCAGTGGCGCGAGGTGAATGAGTATGGCTGGAGCATGGAGCGGCTGGCCACGGAGGTAGAGTGGCCGATTGTGCCGGTGCTAGGTGAGATGGAGATCGCCGGTATCAAGCTCGATACGGAGGTGTTGGCGACGTTTGGCAAACGGCTCGAAAAGCGCATTGGGGAGCTCAAAGGCGAGATTTACGATCAGGCTGGTGAGGAATTTAACTTGGGCAGCCCGGCGCAGTTGGGGCAGATTTTGTACGGACGGTTGGCGCTGCCGGTGGCGGGGCTCAAGAAGGGCAAGACGGGGGTGTCGACGGCGGCGGATGTGCTCGAGAAGCTGCGCGGGGTGCACCCGATTATTCCACTGATTATGGAGTATCGTGAGCTCGATAAGCTCAAAAATACCTACGTGGACGCCTTGCCGGCACAGGTGGGAGCGGATGGCCGGGTGCACACGAGTTTTAGCCAAACGATTGCACAGACAGGACGGCTTTCGAGTACGAACCCGAATTTGCAGAATATTCCGGTGCGCACTGAGCTGGGGCGCGAGATTCGGACGGCGTTTGTGGCTCCAGAGGGTCGTGTGCTCGTGAGCGCTGATTATTCGCAGATCGAGCTGCGGGTGGCGGCGGCACTGGCGGGTGATCAAGACATGATCGCGACGTTTAAAGCGGGGATCGATTTGCATCAGCAAACGGCGGCGGAATTGTACGGTGTGCCGCTTGAGGAAGTCACAAAAGAGCAGCGAAGTGCCTCGAAAACGATCAATTTTGGGGTGTTGTATGGCATGAGCCCGCACGGGTTGAGTGTGGCTACGGGAATGGATGGTAAAGAAGCAGCTGGGTTTATTGAGCGGTACTTTGAGGTGCGGCCCAAGCTTAAGGAGTACATCGAGGCGACGAAGAAATTTGCCTATGACAAGCAATATACGGCGACGTTGTTTGGGCGTCGACGGGCTTGTCCGGAGGTGCGGTCGAGCAATTTTCAGATTCGCAGCTCGGCGGAGCGGGTGGCGGTGAATGTGCCGATTCAGGGGACGGCGGCGGATATTTACAAGTTGGCGATGATCGAGCTGGCGCGGCGGCTTGGCGACGACTGTGATCTGTTGCTGCAAATTCACGATGAGCTCATCGTGGAGGCGCCGGAGGCCAAGGGCGAACAGGTGGCGGCGTTGATGGCCGAGGTGATGAGCGGGGTGATTGATTTGGGCGTGCCATTGGCGGTGGATACGGCCGTGGGGAATAATTGGGGAGCGCTGTAGGCGATGGGCGAGCCAGACGAGATTCTGCAGGCCACCTGCCAAGAGATTGTGACGCTGGTGGCGACGGCGATTGATGCGGAATCCTCGGGTGAACTGCGCGTGATGCGGCTGCCGGGGGGTGCTGAGGTGGGCCGCCAGATGACGATTGACGCTACGGAGTCGGGTGGCCGGATGAATCGGTGCCATCTCTCGATTCTGAACGCTGATACGGCGCCGGCCGAGGAGGTGGTGCGGATCGAATATGAGCATGACAAGCAGGGTAAATTTGAGCAGCGCCGGGTGTATTCGGTGCAGAGTGTGCGGCGGCGAGGCGGCAAATTGGTGCTTCTCGAGAATTTCATCGCCGAGAACCCGGAAACGGTGCGCGAAGAGGATTTTCGGTCGATTACTTCGGATAGTTATGCGCGGACGGCGGTGAAGTCGGTTCAAGACTGGACGCGCTACCGGACATGGCAGCTTCAACAGACTAGGAAACGGTGACATATGCCGGAAGGACCGGAGGTAGAGACAATTCGGCGTGGGCTTGAGGTGAGCATTGTGGGCCAGACTATCGCGGACGTGGATGTGCGGTGGCCCGGCAGCCTCGTGGAGCCGGTGGGAGTGGCGCGTACGGTGATGCTGGGGGCGGTGGTGCGGCATGTGGCGCGCCGAGCGAAGGTGCTGCTGCTGGAGCTCGATCGCGGATACACGATGATGTTTCATTTGAAGATGACAGGCCAAATGGTGCTCGTGAAGGCAGATGGGGAGCGGTATGCTGGTGGGCATCCGTCTTTGAGCATGCGCGAGGCGCTGCCGGATGGGTCGACGCGGCTGGTGTTTGGGTTTGCTTCGGGCGATCGGCTGTTTTTCAACGACCAGCGCAAATTTGGCTGGATGAAGCTCGTGCCGACGGCCGAGGTGGGGCTGGATCCGTTGGTGGCGCGCCTGGGGCCGGAGGTGCTGTCGGCGGAATTTACGGCTGCGTATTTGGGTGATCAGCTGCGGCGACACGCGCGGGCGCCGGTGAAGGCGGTGATACTCGATCAGTCGACCGTGGGTGGCATTGGCAATATTTACGCCGACGAGTCGCTGCATTTGGCGCGGATTCATCCGGCGCGGCTGGCGGGTTCGCTGACGCTGCCCGAGGTGCGGCGGCTGCAGGCGGCGACGCGCGACATCATGACGGCGGGCATCGAGCATGGCGGCACGAGTTTTGCGCATTACGTGAATTCACTAGGCGGCACGGGGGATTACTTAGAGCACGCGCGGGTGTTTCGGCGGCAGGGATTGCCTTGCGCGGTGTGCGGCACGGTGATCGAGAAAATCCGGGTGGCTGGGCGGGGGACGCATGTGTGCCCGAAGTGCCAGCGATTATAGGTAGTAGGGTAGGCGGAAATACCTGACAAATTACATGCCTGCAAAATGTCAGGTATTTTTGGGAGAGGAATTAGCTAGCGGCAGCTTTGTATGTCGGAGTAACACGATCCCCGGTACTACTAAGATGAGAGCACTAATTGCGAATGCGAGGGCAGTGCTGCCTATTCTTAGGCCGGTGATGCCGGTATCGCAGAGGCAACCAAGGTCGGGATACTGGTAGGCCGCAAAGGTGATGATGAGGCTGGCCGCGGTGCCAACCGCTATTTGTTTGATGAGGTGCGGCCGAATATTTTGGTTGTTTTTGATGGCATTGAGAATCTGAGTATCGATGCCGATGGCGGCTATGAGGCAGCCGAGTAGCACCAGTGCGAGCAGACCGGTGGCAAATAGGAGGAGGAAGCCGAAGGCTAGACAAGCCAAGAGGCCCAGGATATTGGCGAGACGGTGAGCTTTGATATATTCGAAAGGATCGTCCAGCCCGAGCTTCATGGCTTTACGGTACGCGATTACGGCTTGGCGCACAATGGGGCATGGAAATCAGATGCGCTACACTATCTGGTATGACGTTATTTTTCTACGGCCCCAATACGTACGAGTTGCACCGGCAAATTCAGCAGATGGTGGAGGCTTACGTGGCGAAAGCGGGGGCGGATTTTGGCCTGGAGCGGGTGGAGGGGGCGACGATGCGGCCGCATGAGCTGACGGGTGTGCTGCAGGCCAGCCCGTTTTTGGCGAATTCGCGATTGGTGATTGTGGAAGGTTTGGCCCTTAACAAAGCCATTGGTGACAAGCTAGCCGGCATCATGGCCGGGGTGCCGGCCTCGACGGTGGCGGTGTTTGCCGACCGGGAGGTGGATCAGCGCACAACCGTGTTTAAGCAGCTGTCGAAGGCCGATAAGGTGGTGAAATTTGAGCCGCTGAGTGGCCCTAAGCTCCTGGGCTGGGTGCGGGCAGAGATTACGCGCCTTGGTGGCTCGGCCGAACCAGCGGTGATGCGCGAGCTGGTTGATATGGCCGGCGAGGATCAATGGCGGCTGAGCGGCGAGATCAACAAACTGGTGAATTATGATGCGGTGGTGACGGTGCAAAATGTGCGGGCGCTCGTGACGTCGAGCGTGGAGCAATCGATTTTTGAGCTGGTGGAGGCGATGACGGCCGGACGTACGGCGGCGGCATTGGCGGGTTATCGGGCGCTGTTGGAGCGGCGAGAGAGTGAAATTTATATCCTCACTATGGTGCAGTGGCAATTGCGCAACTTGCTGCTCGCCAAGAGTGCCCCGGCGGCCATGAGCCCAAACGAGCTGGCCAAAGCGGCTGGCATGAGTCCGTTTGTGGCCGGCAAAATGGCGGCGGTTCAGGATCGCATGAGTGAGGCGGCGCTGCGGAGTGCCTACCTAGCGGCGGCGGACTGCGAGTACGACGTCAAGACCGGCCGCGTGAAGGCCGATGTGGGCGTGGAGCAGCTGATTTACCGCGTGGCGGCGGGTGTGGCTCAGTAGCCGGCTTCGGCGTCGGCGACTTTGATCTCTTCGAGCAGGCTTTCCATGTCGGCGAGCAGGGTGGTGAGGTGTTGGAGCTCGCCTTTGGCCAGCCAGGCATTGCCGGGGGTAGTGCCGAAGTCGCGGAGGCCGGCGGTGTGCTCGCTTATCTCTTCGGCGAGTTCGAGCAGGCGCGCGCGGAGGGGATCGGTGGGTGTTTTTGCCATAGGCTATGAGTATATCAGGCGGGTTGGCTAGGCGTCGATTTCGGCGATGATGGCGCGGTGGTCGGAAACGAGACGGTCGGAGGCGTGCAGCGAGCTGACGGTGAGCTCGGGGTTCGTCAAAATATAGTCGCAAACAATGGGGGTGGACAGATAATGGGCGGCCGATAGGGAGGTGGTAATGGTGCCTGCAGTGGTAACTTGGTCGGTGAGACCGGTAGTTTCGAGGAATTGTTTCATGGCGGGGCTTTGGGGCGAGAGATTGAAGTCGCCGGTGACGATGACGGGGCCGGTGAGGCCGGCGACGAATTTGGCCACGAGCTGGAGCCGATGGGCTGAAGCATCGTCGCCGAGCGGCTGGTTTACCCAGTGGCCATGGTGGTTGATGAGGTTAATATTGGTCGAGCCGGCGTCTACCACTACGTGTTGGAAGTTGCGCGTGGCGTTGCTGTCGTAGGCCGCGAGGTGGTTTTGGGTGAGCGGTCCTGGTCCGCCGGTGTAGTGAACCGAGGCGTCGTGGAGGGGGTAGCGGGAGAGAATGGCGTTGCCGTATCCCAGCGGATGATCTGCCATCGTGAATGTGGTGCTGAGCGCAAAGTGAACATATTGGTATCCGCCGAGCTCGGCGATTCGCTCAACAGTGCGGAAATAATTCCAGGGTGAGGTGGGGGCAATTGGCTCGGGGTAGGTGTAAATTTCTTGGGCACAGATGATGTCGGGCGATTCGTGCTTGACGAGGTCGAGCAAGGGGCGCAGCAGGCGGCCCTGCCAGACGTTGATCTGGAGTAGTTTCATGCCATGTCTCCGGCGTCGGTTTTGACCGCCATGGCGGCGGTGTAGGTTTTGGACTGTTTGAGCTTAGAGTAATTGCCGAAAACGGCGGTGAGGTGGCGCTTCATGTACTCCTTGAGTCCGGAGACGGTGACGAGGTAGAGCCGGCCGCCGGGGTTGAGGTGAGCGTGGGCGTCGTGGAGGAATATTTGCAGTAACTCGGTGCCGATTTTGGCCGGTATGTTGGAGACGATGAGGTCGAATTTTTCGCTGGGCGGGACGTGCGCGAAGCCGTTGGATAGATAGGCCTGGGTGTTGGAGAGGTGGTTGAGCTGGGCGTTTTTGGCGGTGAATTCGATGGCGACGAAGTCTTTGTCCACGAGGTGTATTTGACCCTGGGGAGCCAATTTTGCGAGCGTGAGGCCAAGCGGCCCGTAGCCGCAGCCAAGGTCGAGCACGTGAGCGTTGGGCGCGATCTCGATATGGTTTAACAGGAGTACGGTGCCTTCATCGATGGCTTTGGGGCTGAAGAGGCCCCACGTGGAGTGGAAGGTGAGGGGTTGGCCGCGCAGCGTGGCTTGAAAGCTAATGTCTTGTTTGAGTTCGGGGATAGTCACAGCCATGTACTATAGCGCTACTTTGGGTTTACGCCAAGCCCTTGTCGATCTGGGCATCAGACAACAAAAAAGGGCCCGAAGGCCCTGGTTTTTGAAGAAGTCGAGATTATTTTTCGGTGGTCTTTTTCGCAGCTGGTTTTTTCGCAACGGGCTTTTTGGCAGCGGCGGGCTTGGCGGCAGCGGTTTTGGTGGCTGGAGCCTTCTTGGCCGCAGTTTTGGCGGTGGCGGCTTTTTTGCCGGCTCCCTTGGTGGTTTTGGCCTCGACAGGGGCTTTTTCGGCACCGCTGGCTTGGGCAACGGCGTGGGCTAGCGAGCTTTTGCGGCGGGCGGCAGTGTTTTTGTGGATGGTGTGCTTTTTGACGGCACGGTCAATTTCGGAGTAGGCGGCAGCCAGGCTGGTCTCGATGAGTTTGGTGTCGCCACCACCGAGCGCTGCCTGAAGAGCCGAAATGTCTTGTTTGACGGCACGCTTAACTTGCAGGTTGCGGCTGCGGCGAACGAGGGCTTGTTTAGCCCGCTTGATGGCGGATTTGATGATAGGCATGAAGGAGTTCCTAAAGTACCAAGAGAATATACCCGATTTTGGCTTACTTGTAAAGATATGGCTTCCCGTGCAGCCGAAGCATAAGCAAAACTATTGACAAATAGCCTCAAATGAGGTAGATTAGCAACCTATGGACTTAACTCCCAAACAACAGACGTCCGAAGCAATTCGCCAGGCTGAGACCATTTTGATCTTGACCGGCCAGCACCCGTCGGTTGACCAGGCGACGGCGGTTTTGGCGTTGGCGGCGATTTTGCGCAAATTTGGTAAGACGGTGACGCCAATCATTAGTGATAACCCTCCGGCTTCGGTGGCGGCGCTTGAGATGGGCACGGTGGAACGCGGCTTGGGTGGGTCGCGCGATTTCTTGCTGAAAGTGGACGTTTCGAAGGCTGAGGTTGATCAGCTGCGCTACGAAGTGGCTGAGAACAAGCTCAATATTCATTTGACGCCGTCTCGGGGTAGTTTTGCGCCGAGCGATGTGACGTTTGGCTATGGGGCGTTTCACTACGATCTGGCGATTGTGCTGGGCGTGCCGACGCGGGCGCGGATTGACCGGATTTACGAGCAGAATTTGGCGTCGTTTGAAACGATTCCGATGGTTAACCTCGACTTCCATCGTTCCAATGAAAACTACGCAGCGGTTAACTTGATCGAGCCGAATGCTTCGAGTTTGTGCGAAATGTTGGTGGCGCTGAGTGAAAGTTTGCAGAGCGGTATTATTGACGCCGAAATTGCGACGGCGCTGCTGATGGGGATTGTGGCTTCGACTGATCGTTTTACGGCTTCGCATACGAGCCCGAAGAGCTTGACGGTGGCGGCGCAAATGATGGCAGCGGGTGCTCGCCAACAGGCGGTGGTGCGGGCGCTGTATCGCGACGGTAAGTCTGAATCGCGGGGCGGCCAGGATCGGGGTGAGCGGTCTGGGGGTCAGGACCGAGGTGGTAATCAGGACCGCGGCGAGCGCAGTGGTGATCGCAATCGGCCCGAGCGTACCGCGGAGCGCCCTGCTGAGCGGAGTGAGCGTGCGCCCGAGCGGAGCAGTGAGCGTGCGCCCGAACGCGAGCGCACGGTTGAGCGTGCGGCGGCGCCGAGCCAGCCCGCCGCCGTGCGGCCGGCTGTGGCGGAATCAGCTCCGGCAGCCGCGGCAACTCAGGCATCGACGACGGTGGCCACGACTCCCGCGCCGGTGAGTACGCCGCCGACCTACGAACAACCAACGGCTGCGCCGGACCTGCCGATTATTCAGCCGAGTCACATTGAACTGAGCGAGCCGGAGTCGGCTCCGGCGCCCGTGCACGAGGCGCAGCTTGAGTTGGTGCGCGAAGCCACGCCCGTAGCCGCTGCCGCTCCGGCGCCTGTAGTCGTTGAGCGTCCGCAGGGTATGCCGGCGGCTGATTTTGCTGCGGCGGCCGAGATGTTTAATGTGGATCAACCGGCGACTGAGCCGCGGGCCGGACAAGGGGTTTCGTAGCGGCTTTGGAAGCCTCGACCCCGGAAATTAATGGGCTGCTTTTAATCGACAAGCCGGTTGGCTTGTCTTCATTTGATGTTATTCGGCGGCTGCGGCGGCAAACGGGGGTGCGCAAGATCGGTCATGCGGGCACGCTTGACCCGTTGGCGACCGGCATGATGCTGATGTTGTTTGGCGCGGCGTGCAAGCGGGCTGAGGTGCTGACAAAGCTCGATAAGCGCTACGTGGCGCAAATAACCCTGGGTGCTACTAGCAGCACCGGCGATGGCGAAGGCGAGAAGACGCTCGTGAGTGCGGCGGTACCTGATCGGGCCGCGGTGGCGACGGCGATCGCCCAGTTGACCGGGATGATCACGCAGACGCCGCCGGTGTATTCGGCGATCAAGATTGGGGGCAAGGAGGCGTACAAGCGAGCGCGGGCCGGCGAGACCGTGGTGATGCCGAGCCGGCAGGTGACGGTGTATGAGAATGTGCTGACTCGGTATGATTATCCGGTCGTGGAGCTGGAGGCCAAAGTGTCGAGCGGCACCTATATTCGGACGTTGGCGGAGGATTTGGGCGCGCTGCTCGAGACGGGGGCGTATCTTTCGGGCCTGGTGCGGACCGAGGTGGGGGAGTATCGCTTGACCGAGGCGCAGGATTTGGCCTTGGTGGAAGCGAAAAACGTTCGTTTGTATCTGAAAAACGTTTAGTTCCGAACGCAAAAAGGAGGTCTATGTAAATATTTCTACATATGGAGTAGAATCCAAGGTGGTTTATTGAATGTTGTGACAGAAATGGTTGACAAAAAAATATAAACGTGGTAACATGTAGTAATGATCGTTTGCTGATTGCTCTGCGGTAACGCAGGTCAGCCAGGAGACGACCGCCTCCGCACGAGACATTCTGCCCTGTACGTGCGGCCGCCCCCAAGATCTTTCACTTGATCGTGTATACAGCACAGCGCCAAACGAGCGTCTGCGGCCCCGCAGGGTTCGTTCCGTCCGCCGGTTCCGGGATTCGTCCTGGAGAAAAGAGGTACGAAATGTGCCAACACAACCCCACCTGCCCGCCGGCAGAGGCCCCCAACCGCGACCAAGCGGTCGTTGTCTCGGATCACATGGGTGATCAGGGATGGGCTACTCGTTGCAACGGCGTCGTGACCTTCGCGGATAATGGTGAGATTCTGCCGAGTGGCAAGGTCCTCGGACCGCCGCCGCTCGACGCTGCGTGGACCCCCAAGCCACCGCCACTCGCCGCTTCTTCGGCCGCCTAGCCAGCTGTACTACCGGTCATAACCCGTCCGACCCCCGCGCTCACAAGGCGCGCTGGTCGGGCGGGACCGACCCAAGTTCTGAATACCGCGGTCTTCAGAGTTTAGGTTCGGTCTCGATGGGTTGTGGCCAGAGCTGGCCGTACGGTAGGCTGAGAAATCGCTACGCGTAGGCCTTTTGATAGTGTCGTTGGCACGGGTACTTGATTAGATAGGTAAAAAGTGCTAATATCGATTGCGTTATGTTAAAACCTGAATCGAAAACCAAGGTTATTACAGGTCTACAGACCCACAAGAAGGACACCGGCTCGCCGGAGGTTCAGGTGGGTATTTTTACCGAGCAGATCAAAGAGCTTACAAAGCATCTCCAATTGCACAAAAAAGATGAGCACTCCCGCCGTGGTCTGCTCAAGATGGTGAGCAAGCGCCGCCGGTTGCTTGATTATCTCAACAAGCGTGATCCGTCGCGCTACCGGGATGTGCTCAAGAAGCTCGATCTGCGCCGCTAACACGCGGTATGGTACAATGTCCGCACATACCTCCAGGCTACGCTACCAATTAACGCGTGCGCGTCCGTGAGTATGTGTTAGAGCTTTGGGATGAATCTACCTTATGCGGTTGATCCCTTGTCCCTGGCACGTATGCGCAAGCCGTTAAGGAACTACATGAAACAAGAGATTATTCACCCGTTCGGGGGTAAAGCCCGGTCGTTTAAGACTGAGTTTGCCGGCCGGGAACTGACGATTGAGACCGGTAAAATGGGCTTTTTGGCCGATGGTGCCGTGACCGTGCGCTATGGCGATACGGTGGTGTTTGGTACGGCTGTGGTGAGCAATACGCCGCGCGATGGCGTGGATTTTTTCCCGCTGCTGATTGATTACGAAGAGCGGTTTTATGCTGCGGGTAAGATTTCGGGCAGCCGATTTATTAAGCGCGAGGGGCGGGCGAGCGAGCGCGCTACGCTGAGTGCGCGGTTGATCGACCGGCCGATTCGGCCGCTGTTTCCCAAGGGCTATCGGCACGATGTGCAGTCGGTGGCGATGGTGGTGAGCGCGGACCTGGAATTTGCGCCCAACATTATCGCGATGACGGCGGTGTCGATGGCGCTGAGCCTGAGCGGTGCGCCATTTGAGGGGCCGGTGGCAGGCGTGCGGATTGGTTTGGTGGATGATGAGCTGGTGGTATTCCCGAGCGAATCGCAGATGGCCGAGTCGAAGCTTGATTTGACTGTGGCTGGTACCAAAGACGCCATCATGATGGTGGAAGCGGGTGCCAATGAGGTGGATGAGGCGACGATGATTGCGGCGATCGAGCTGGCGCACAAAAGCATTCAGCCGCTGATTGAGCTGCAGGAGAAGATCGCCAAAGAGCTGGGGGCGAAGGAAAAGCCGTATGAGCTCGTGCTGGCCAACGAGGAGTTGGTGGCGTCGATCAAGCACTTTTTGGACGGCAAATTGGGGCCGGCGGTGCGGCACCAGGATCACTATGCGCGGCATGATGCTCTGCGCAACCTGGAAGGTGAGACAGTGACGCAATTTGGCGAAAACTATGAGCACAGTGATATTGAGGTGGCATTCCGGAAGGTGATGGATTACGAAATTCGCCGGGCGATTTTGGAAGACGGCGAGCGACCCGATGGGCGCAAGACCACCGAAGTGCGACCGATTTCGAGCCAGGTTGGCTTGCTACCGCGCACGCATGGTTCGGCGTTGTTTACGCGCGGGAGCACGCAGGTGCTCAACGTGACGACGCTGGCGAGCACGAGCTACGCGCAGCTCATCGACACGATGGAAGAAGACACCACCAAGCGCTACATGCACCACTACAATGCGCCGGGTTACTCGGGTGGCGAGGTGAAGCCGATGCGCTCGCCGGGCCGCCGCGAGATTGGCCACGGGGCGCTGGCGGAGCGAGCGTTGCTGCCGGTGATTCCGACCGTGGAGGATTTTCCATACACGATTCGCACGGTGAGCGAGGTAATTAGCCAGAACGGCTCGAGCTCGATGGCGAGCGTGTGCGGCTCGACGCTGAGCCTCATGGACGCGGGTGTGCCGATTCGCAAGCCGGTGGCGGGTATTGCGATGGGGCTCGTGACGGATCACGAGAAAGCCGGGAAATACGTGATTTTGAGCGATATTCAGGGTGCCGAGGATTTTGCCGGCGACATGGACTTCAAGGTGGCGGGTACCAAAGACGGCATTACGGCGCTGCAGATGGACATCAAGGTGAAGGGGATTACCCCGGAAATTATGAGTAAAGCACTTGCTCAAGCCAAAACTGGACGTGAGCACATCATGACCCGCATGATGGAAGTGCTCGATGCCCCGCGCGGGGAAATGAGCGAGTACGCGCCGCGGATTTCGAAGCTGATGATTAATCCCGAGAAGATCAAGGATGTGATTGGCAAGGGTGGTGAGACGATTAACCGGATTATTGCCGAGACCGGGGTGGAGATCGACATCGAGGATTCGGGGCTCGTAATGATTGCCTCCACCGACGCTGACGGCGCTGAGCGGGCGATTGCGATCATCCGCGGCCTTACCGAGGATCCGGAGGTGGGTACGATTTACGAGGGAACCGTGGTGAAGCTTATGGAATTCGGCGCGTTCGTGAACGTTTTGCCGGGCAAAGACGGCCTGGTGCACGTGTCGCAAATGAGCGACAAGCGCGTGGAAAAAGTTTCGGATGTGGTAAAATTGGGCGACAAGGTGCGCGTGAAGCTGCTCGAGATCGACGGCCAGGGACGATTGAATTTGAGTATGAAAGCGGTAGGCGACCAGCACAGTTAGGTTGCTGGGGTGCGAGGCCTCTCGAATCCATCGAGAGGCTGGAGGGCCGCAGCAAAATAAACGGGTAGTATGCAGGACAAACAAGCAGACAAGGCAGAGCAACTGGCGCAGATCGCTCAAGCGATTGAGCAGGATGGGGTGACCCCACATTTGAAGCAAACGGCAACGCAGTTGGTGTTTGGGGTGGGGAGTCCGACGGCCGAGCTGATGTTTGTGGGTGAAGCGCCAGGCAAGAATGAGGATTTGCAGGGGGAGCCGTTTGTGGGTGCGGCCGGTAAATTCTTGAACGAGATGCTAGCCTCGATTGGTTTGAAGCGGTCGGATATTTACATCAGCAATATCGTGAAGTACCGGCCGCCCGATAATCGGGACCCGACGCCGGAAGAGATTGCGGCATTTGTGCCCTATTTGCAGCGTCAAATTGAAGTGATCGGGCCGAAGCTGGTCGTGTTTTTGGGACGGCACTCGATGAGCGTGTTTTTGCCCGAGCTGCGGATAAGTCAGGCGCATGGGAAGCCGGTGCGCAAGGGTGGGCAGGTGTACCTGCCGCTGTTTCATCCGGCGGCGGCGCTGTACAACCCGGCGATGCGTGAGACGCTCCTGGCGGATTTTGCCTTGATACCGGCCATTTTGAAGAAGATAGGGTAGTGGCTGGAATTTTTTTGCAATTATTTTGAATAACAATTTGGCTAGCCTAGGGCGGCCAAAACGAAAGGACCTTCATTGGAACCAAATAATACCAATAACGACAACAAAACTCCGCAGCGGCCAGTGCCGCCGCTGGTAAACCCGGTGGCGGGTAACGCGCCTCGGCGGCCCGTGAACACGGCGCCGACGGGTGGCGGATTGCCGCCGGTAGCGCCGCGGTCGGCTGATCGGCCAGTGGCCGCTCGGCCGCCGGCGGCCGCCCGCGTGCCGCTGACTTCGCGGCCGAACGTGGCCGCGCAGCTGGCCTCGGTGCAGCCGGCGGGTGGCGCTGCTGCGGCGCGGCCGCAACAGCCGAGCGGCGGCAAGCCGGCGGCGGGCGGCGGTGGCCAACGTTCGGGCGGTGGAGGCGGCGGTGGCGGTGGCCGGGGCGGACGCCGTCGCGGCCAGTCGCAGGTGCCCAACCACACCGACCTGGTGCCGGCGCTCGATACGATGCCGGTGAACAAGAGCGTGTTTAACGGTGCTAGCGGCAAGCAGCAAACCAAGCAGCGGGGTGCGCAGGCTGCTCAAGCCGACCGCGGGCCGGCCAATCAGGTGACGCACGAGCAAAAACTCAAGGTGATTCCGCTGGGCGGCTTGGGTGAGGTGGGCAAAAACATGATGGCCATCGAATTTGGTAACGATATTATTACGATCGATATGGGCTTTATGTTCCCCAATCCGGGGAAATTTCCGGGGGTAGATTATACGATTCCGGATGTGAGCTACCTAGTGAAGAACAAGCACAAGATTCGCGGACACGTGCTGACGCATGCGCATGAGGATCACATGGGCGGCATTCCGTTCATTTTGCCGCAGCTGCCGGCGCCGATTTATACGGCGCGGTTTAGTGCGGGGATGGTGGAGAAGAAGCTGGTGGAATACCATTTGCAGACGCAGCCGCAGCTGCGCGTGATGGATCCGGATAAGCACGAGAAGGTGCAGATTGGGGCGTTTACGCTCGAAATGGTGCGTGTGACGCATTCGATTCCGGATGCCTGCGCCGTGGTGATCACGACGCCGGTGGGCAAGATCATCAACACGGGCGACTGGCGGTTTGACCCGACGCCGGTGGATGGTAAGCTGGCCGACTTTGCGCGGCTCAAGGAGTTGGGGGCCGAAGGCGTGCTGCTGCTCATGAGCGACAGTACGTCGTGCGAGTATTTGGGCCACTCGAAGAGCGAGGCCGAGATTGAGCCGACATTCCACGAGGTGTTTAATCGGCAGGACGGGCGGATTATTTTGGCGAGTTTTTCGAGCCAGATCAACCGTATTCAGCTGGTGATTAATGCTACGGCGGCGGTGGGCCGCAAGATTGCGTTCGTGGGCCGCTCGATGCTGGCCAACGTGGAGCTGGCGATTAAGCTTGGCTATCTCAAGATCCCGGCAGGCCTTGTGGTGCGGGTGCAGGACGTAGTGAACTTACCGGACAACAAAGTGGTGATCATGTGTACGGGCTCACAAGGCGAAGAAAATTCGGCTTTGACGCGCATGGGCACGGGCGATCACCAAAACATCAAGATCAAGCCCGGCGACACCGTGGTGTTTAGCTCGAGTATTATCCCGGGCAACGACCGCTCGGTGACGAGCTCGATCGACGCTTTGATGCGCGAGGGGGCCAAGGTGGTGCACCATGTGTTCCGCGATCTGGATGGATTGGGGCCGCTGCATGTGGGTGGTCACGCGTACCAGGATGAGATCAAAGAGATGATTGCGATGGTGAAGCCGAAGTACTTCATGCCGATTCACGGTGAATTCCATATGATGGTGCGCAATGCTGAAATCGCGCTCAACGAAGGTATGGCATCGGACAATATCTTTGTGATGGACAATGGCGACGTGTTGGAGATTACACCCAACCGGGCGCAGAAGGGCGCTCGCGTGCCGGCGGGGGTAGTAGTGATCGACGGCGCTGGTATCGGCGACGTGGAGGGAGTGGTGCTGCGTGACCGCATTGCGATGGGTAATGACGGCGTGTTTATGATTATCGCTACCGTGAGTCGTAAAACTGGCCGGATGGTGAGCAGCCCGGACATTATTTCGCGCGGTTTCATTTACATGAAAGAAAATGAGGAGCTGATCGGCAAGGCTCGTACGGAGATTCGCAAAGCCTTCGAGAAACGAGCGGTGGGCGGCAATCCGAGCCGTGAGGATTGGGCGAAGTTTAAGCTGCGATTGCGCGATGACATTGGCGATTTGCTCTACAGCAAGACCAAACGGTCGCCGATGGTGCTGCCGGTGATCAACGAAGTGTAGTAATGGGTGATTGAATGCCTTTGCGAAGCAAAATACGGGGTGATGCCGAGCGTAAGAATTTTGAACACCAAATTAATTCGGTGAGGGTATGGCGACTGGCTGATTGATTGTCCTTATGGTCTGATATAATGGGTGGGATATGGCAGCCAAGAAGACTTCTACCAAGACCAAGCGCAAAGCTACGACCCGGCGGTCGCGGGCGAAGGCGGCCAAATTGTCGCCTGAGGCGCGGCGAGAGATTTCGTCGGTAGTGCTGGGGCTGCTGGCGCTGTTGCTGGCGTTTGCGTGTTTTAATTTTGGCGGGTCGCTCGTGACGGGTATGTTCCACGGCTTGCGGGTTGGGATCGGCTATAGCGCCTACGTGTTGCCGGTGATTTTTGGGGCTTTGGCGTGGATGTTGTTTCAGCCGGATAAGTATGCGGTGAAGGGGCTGAATTATTTTGGGTTTTTGGGCTTGGTGGCGAGTTTATCGGCACTGTGTCATTTGTTGATAGGCCGGGCTGACGCGCAGCTGGCAGCTATGGGCGGGTACGGCGGCGGGTACCTGGGGTACGCCATTAGCATGTGGATGCTGACGTTGCTCAACGGGGTGGCAGCGGCGATTGTGCTGGTGGCATTGCTGGCGATTTTCTTGATTTTGGCGACCAATACCAATCTGAAGGCGTTGTTTACGGCGATTTTGAGTGGGTTTACGCGCGAGGGCAAGGCGGTAGACGACGATGAGGCGGCTGGTGGTAAGCAGCCGGAGCTGCAGCTGAAGGTGAACGATAACTCGGGTGCGTCGATGACGGCGTTGCCGGTGCGGGGTGATTTGAACCTAGGCGGGGGGGGGTTCAAGAAGCCGGCGCCGGCTGCCGCTGAGGCGCCGCAAGAGGCGCTGACGGCTAATTCGGAGGAGGCCTGGGAGGCGCCGAGTTTGGATTTGTTGCAGGCTACGAGCACCAAGGCGGATGCGGGGGACGTGAATGCGAATGCCAAGACGATTGCGTCGACGATGGAGAGCTTTGGGATTAACGTGACGATGGGCGAGGTGAACGTGGGGCCGACGGTGACACAGTACACGTTTATTCCGCCGGCGGGGGTGAAGCTCAATAAGATTACGGGGTTGGATACGAATCTGGCACTGAGCTTGGCGGCGCATCCGATTCGCATTGAGGCGCCGATTCCGGGCAAGAGCGCGGTGGGGGTGGAGATCCCAAATAAGAAGATTGCGACAGTGCGGCTGCGGGATGTGCTGAGCGCGCCCGAAATTGAATCGCAAAAGGCGCCGCTGACATTTGTGCTGGGGCGCGATGTGAGTGGCACGCCGATGAGCTCGGACCTAGCGGCGATGCCGCATCTTTTGATCGCGGGGGCGACGGGTTCGGGTAAATCGGTGATGATTAACGCGTTGCTGACGAGTTTGCTGTACCGGAATTCGCCGGCGGATATGAAGCTGATACTGGTGGACCCGAAGCGGGTGGAGTTGGGGTTGTACAACGATATTCCGCATTTGTTGACGCCCGTGATCGTGGAGCCGGAGAAGTGTATTTCGGCACTGAAATGGGCGGTGGCGGAGATGGAGCGACGGTATAAACTGCTGGCCGAGGTGGGCAACCGTAACATCGTGGAGTACAACACTTCGCACAAAGGCGAGGCGATGCCGTACATCGTGATTGTGATCGATGAGCTGGCGGACTTGATGGTGCTGGCGGCGGCGGATGTGGAGAGTTTGATCGTGCGGTTGGCGCAGATGGCGCGGGCGGTGGGCATTCACCTAGTGCTGGCCACGCAGCGGCCGAGCGTGGACGTGATTACGGGCATCATCAAGGCGAATATTCCGGCGCGGTTGGCGTTTAGTGTGGCGAGCCAGATTGATTCGCGGACGATTTTGGACCAGATGGGGGCGGAGAAGCTGCTAGGTAAGGGCGATATGTTGTTCTCGAGCCCGGAGTACATTAAACCGCGGCGTATTCAAGGGGTGTACATTGACGAGAAGGAAACGAAGGCGGTGACGGATTATTTGCGCTCGGCGCGGGCGCCGCAGTACAACGACGAGGTGCTGGCGCAGAAGGTGTCGCTGGGCGGCGGGCGCAGCGGGGGCGGGGGCGATCTGGGTGAGCCGGACGACGATATGTTTGACGAGGCGGCGGAGGCGGTGTTTCGGGCCGGGAAGGCATCGGCCTCGATGTTGCAGCGGCGGTTGAGGATTGGGTATGCGCGGGCGGCGCGGCTGCTGGATTTGCTGGAGGAGCGGGGGATCATTGGGCCGGCAGATGGGGCGCGGCCGCGCGATGTGTTGATTTCGAGCTTGGATCAGGTTCAGGGTGGCGGCGGTGGTGGTGAGGCGATGCGGCCGGCGGAGCCGTATGAGGAGTAGGCTGTGGCTTGGCTCCGGCCATAAACCCTAGCCTTGCTCGCGAACTCATCCCCTTTGCTTGGTGGATGCGTGGTTTTGTCTGGCGTTCGCGGCGGCTAGGGTTTATGGCCTGCGCTCGACGCGCTGAGGCGGCTGGCGCTCTACCTGTTGTTTAGCTGTAGAATGGAATTATGCGGGAAGATACGAAGCGGCCTGAGACGGGTCAGGAATTACACGTGGGCCAGCAGCTCAAGGCCCGGCGGCAGGCGTTGCGGCTGAGTTTGGCGCAGGTGGAGGTTGATACGAAAATTCGGGGTAAGTTCCTGACGGCGCTGGAGTCGGGGGATTATTCGAGTTTGCCGAATGATATTTATTCGCGGGGATTTGTGCAGCACTATGCGAGCCATTTGGGGCTGGATGGAGTGCATGTGGCGGCGGATTATGTGCGGGAGCGTGGTGGTGTGGCGCAGGCTGATACCAAGCGGCCGCAGCTGGAGCGGGCGCCGCGGTTGGTGTTTACGGGTAAATTGGCTGCGGTGGGGGGTGTGCTCGTGGTGGCGGCGAGCGTACTGTGGTATCTGTTGTGGCAATTTTCGGCCTTGGCGTCGGCGCCGGGCTTGACGGTGAACTCGCCGGAATCTGATGTGGTGCTGACCGGCGCGGTGGTGAATGTGGCGGGGCATACTACGCCCGGGGCTGACGTGAGCGTGAACGAGTCGCCGGTGCTGACCGATACGGATGGTAACTTTAGCGAAAAGGTGGCGTTGCAAGACGGGGTGAATGCGATCAAGGTGGTGGCGCGGAGCAAGCTGGGTAAGAGCAGCGTGGTGATGCGCAATGTGCTGGCTAAACTGCCCAAGATGAGTGCGGCTGAGGCGGTAGTGCCGGCGGCGGTGTTCGACGGAGTGGCGGTGGTGGTGAGTGTGAGTGAGACGACGTCGATTGTGGTGCTCGTGGACGGGGCCGAGGCGTTTCGGGGGACCTTTGTGGCGGGCAAGAGTTTGGTGTTTACGGGTAAGGTGGATGTGAACGTTACGACCGGCAATGCTGGTGCCACGAGCCTCACAGTGACGAACGCGGCGGGGGCGGGTAAGCGGCTGAGCCCGTTGGGCAAAGAGGGTGAGATTCGGCGCAATCAGGATTTTGCGAAGGATACGGTGATTCCTTAGGGTTCATGCGGCTTGATTTGTGCTAAACTGGGCGCGATAAGGGAGACGAGCGATGGCGAAGGATTTTTCGTTTGATGTGGCCAGTGACTACGATGTGGCCGAGATGACCAATGCGGTGGATCAGGCGCAGCGGGAGCTGGGTCAGCGGTTTGACTTTAAGGGGACGGCGGCCAAGCTAGAGTTTGCGGATGGCAAGACCGGGGTGCAGATAGAGGGGGAGACGAAGAACCAGCTCGATGCGATTTTGGACATGTTCCAGAGCAAGTTGGTGAAGCGTGGCGTGTCGCTGAAGGTGCTGGATGTGAGCAAGGATCCGGTTGCCGGTGGCAAGGAGATGCGCTGGAGCGTGCCGTTTAAGAAGGGGCTGGATCAGGACAAGGCGAAGCAGATTACGAAACTGATTCGCGACAAATACCCGAAGGCGAAGGCGCAGATCCAGGGCGATATGGTGCGGGTGAGCTCGACGAGCAAGGATGATTTGCAGGGGGTGATGGTGGCGCTGCGCGAGGCGACTTTTGACTTTCCGCTCGATTTCCAAAATTACCGTTGACAGTTCGGTTTGTGTTCGGTTACTATGAGCTCACATAGATAACCAGATCAAAGGACAGTACAATGAGCACAGAACTAGCGGAGAAGGTAGTAATGGAACCGAAGGCGGACAAGGCGGTAAAACCCGAGAAGGTTGAGAAGACGATCGGAGAAAAGGCCGAGCGTATGAAGGCCATTGATCTGGCGATGGCGCAGATTGAGAAGCAATTCGGAGCCGGCTCGATCATGAAGCTGGGTGAGGCTCACAAGATTGACGTGGCGACGATTCCGACCGGGTCGCTGTCGCTGGATTTGGCGTTGGGTGGCGGGTTGCCGCAAGGGCGGATTATTGAGATTTACGGGCCGGAATCGAGCGGCAAGACCACATTGGCGCTGCATGCAGTGGCGGAGGTGCAAAAGAGCGGGGGTACGGCGGCGTTTATTGACGCGGAGCACGCTTTGGACCCGGAGTATGCGGGGCGGATCGGGATTAACCTCGACACGTTGTTGATTTCGCAGCCCGATACGGGCGAGCAGGCGCTCGAGATCGTGGAGACGCTGGTGCGGTCGTCGGCTGTGGATATTGTGGTGGTAGACTCGGTGGCGGCGTTGGTGCCGCGGGCCGAGATCGAGGGCGACATGGGCGATGCGCATGTGGGCCTGCAGGCGCGGCTGATGAGCCAGGCGTTGCGCAAGCTGACCGGGGTAATTTCCAAGAGCAAAACCACGGTGGTGTTCATTAATCAGCTGCGGCTCAAAATTGGCGTGATGTTTGGCAATCCCGAGACTACGGCCGGCGGGCAGGCGCTCAAGTATTATGCTTCGGTGCGCATGGATATTCGCGGTTCGGAGCAGATCAAAGACGGCGACGTTTCCATCGGCAAGCATGTGAAGGTGAAGGTGGTGAAGAATAAGGTGGCGGCGCCGTTTAAGGTGGCCGAATTCGATATTATGTTTAACGAGGGGATCTCGACGGCCGGCGATTTGGTTGATCTGGCGGTGAAGTTCGGGCTGGTGATCAAGAGCGGGGCGTGGTACTCGTACAAAGAGGAGAAGATCGGTCAGGGGCGAGAGGCGGCTAAGCAGTATCTGAAAGATCATCCCGAGCTGATGGTGACGCTCGACAAGGATATTCGCAAGCTCGCTCAGGCGGTCTAGATTATGCCGGTCGTTACGGCGATAAAGCGAAAGTCGCGGCTTAGAGGCGCGGTGCTGTTCCGGGTGTTCATTGATGAGGTCTTCGCGTTTAGTTTGAGCGATCTCGAGCTCAGTAATAGCGGTATTCGAGTGGGCCAGGAGCTCAGTGAGGGCCAGATTGGGGAGTTTCGCGCGGAGGCTAAGGAGTCCAAGGCGTATGCCTTGGCTCTGCGGTATCTCGGAGTGCGGATGCGCAGTCGTCGGGAGCTCGCGGACTATCTGGCCGGCAAAGGGTGTGAGCCGGCTGAGATCGAGGTCGCGATTGGGCGGCTGGAGGGGTTGGGGTTGGTCGATGACCTCAGGTTTGGACGGGCTTGGATAGCGGACCGGCAAGCGGTGAGACCGCGGAGCCGTCTGAGGCTTGCCCAGGAGTTGGCCGCGAAAGGTGTGGCTCGGGATATTGCGGAGGTGGCGTTGCGTGATATGGCGCCGGAAAGCGAGCTTGAGTCACTTAAACAGCTCATCCAGCGCAAACGCAGATTAAGTGGCTATGCAGATGAGCGTAAGCTCACGGCTTATTTGCAGCGGCAAGGCTACCGCTGGGATCTCATCAAAGAGGCTCTGGAGGTGTCGTCTGAATTGGACTAGTTGGCGGTGACGAGGCGGTAGACGAGAACAAATGCGACGGCAAAAATGAGGATGACTAGCACGATATGGTCCGATTATCTGACCTCAGTGTAGCTTAAGAGGTTTTCGATATCAAGGTTGGGTTTCGGGTAGGGAATCGGTATTTAACAGGGCATCCTGAACCGTGGTGTCGCGAACGGTAATATGACTCGGGGTGATATCAACGATTTGGGTGCGGTCGATAATGAGATTCGGGCTAAACCAGCCCCAAAATAGAGGCCGGCGGATATGAAGCTTTTGTACCCGATTGGTATCGAGATTGATTGAGTAATCTTCGACCGAACCCAGCCGGCGGCCGGTGTCGGCTATCACGGATTGACCTAGCGGGGAGTAGCGGTCTTTTAGATCGGCTTTGAGTCGTACGATATCGGCTGGGTCGGTGAGGTCGTCTTCGTCGTCGATGATGACGCAATCGGCGGCGAATTGCCGGATGTCGCGCGTCATGAGCAGGAAGGCTTGGCTGCGGGGAGCTACGCGACAGGTAAAGGCGATGACTTGCAGGGCGGTGATGGTGAGGAGCGGTTCGCCGATCCAGGCGACGGCCTGGCCGGTTTGGAGGCTGATGATGGGTTGGCCGGTGAGGTTGCTCTCCAGAGTATACATGAGGCCATTGTACACTGCCCGGAGGGCTCGAACTGATTGACGGGGGTGCCAAAACCAGGTACAATTACAAGGTTTTACAACCACTAACCTTTTTGCGTACGGCAGGAGCCGGGCGCATCCGTGGGAATGCACCGCGGTTTCCAGAGAAAGGAATCAATGCAAAAGACTTATGAGTTGATGGTGCTGTTGCACCCCGATCTCGAAATCGACGTGGAAGCGCCGATTACTAAGGTCGAAAATCTCATCGCCGATGCCGGCGGAAAGGTTCTGAAGCGCGATAACTGGGGCAAGAAGCGCCTGGCTTATCGAATCGCGCGTCAGGACTTTGCTATTTACGTGTATTTTGAGGTGACGTTGCCACCTGAGGGCGTTGCGCAGCTCGATAGCACTATTCTTATTATGGAAGAAGTGCTACGGCATATTTTGGTGGTGCACGAAGAGAATCCTCCTCGCGCTGAAGCCAAAAAAGATGATAGGGGTGATAAGAAGGCCGAGGTAGTAGCCGAGGCTAAGGGTGAAGACGAAGCGAAAGCAGACGAGAAAGAGGGAGACAAGTAGATGGCAAAAAGCTTTAACCAAGCCATAATTATGGGTAATCTGACGCGCGATCCGGAATTGCGCTCGACCCCCAGCGGTCAGCAAGTGGCATCGTTTGCGGTGGCCACCAATCGGAGCTGGATGGATCAGAGCGGTGAACGTAAAGAGGCGGTGGAATACCACGAGATTGTGGCTTGGGGAAAGCTTGGAGAGCTAGCTGCTCAGTACTTGGCCAAGGGCCGCAAGGTGATGGTGATCGGCCGGTTGCAAACTCAGAGCTGGGAAAAAGACGGCGTGAAGCGTCAGCGCACGGAAATCGTGGCGAGCGACGTCAACTTCCTGGATGGCCCCGGCGGAGCGCCGGTTGGGGGCGGGGAGCCTCGCAGCGGTGCCGCGTCGGCCGGTAGCAACCCGGCTTCGGCGGCCAAGTCCGACGATGTGGTGATCCAGGATCTGGACGCCAATTCCAACATTAATTTAGATGACATCCCGTTTTAGGGGTTTAAGGAACACGAATGGCTAATTTTTATTCAAAGAAAGTCTGCCGCTTTTGCGCCGAGAAGGTCGATTATGTCGACTACAAGGACGTGAAGCTGTTGCAGCGGTACCTCTCGAGCTACGGCAAGATCGAGGGTCGCAAGCGCACTGGTAACTGCTTGCGTCACCAGCGGCGCGTAGCCGTGGCGCTCAAGCGCGCTCGTCACATTGCTTTGCTGCCGTTTACGGTTCGGTAGTCTGATATGGCGATGGTTTACGGACACACGGATCTGAAGATCGGGGTGCTAGTGGAACTCGAGGGTGCGCCGTACCGCGTAGTGGAATACTCGCATAAGGCTATGGGCCGCGGTGGTGCGGTGGTGCAGGTGAAGCTCAAGAATTTGCTGAGTGGTGGCGTGGTGGAGAAATCATTCCGTAGCTCAGATAAGATTCTGCCGGCCGATGTGAGCCGGGTGAATATGCAGATGCTATACCGTGAGGGCGACAATCTGGTTTTTATGAATAATGAGACCTACGACCAGGAAACCGTGAGCACTGAAGTGCTCGGTGATCAGGCCAAATATGTGGCCGATGGGACGACGGTGGGTTTGCAGATGTTCAACGGCCGGGTGATTGGCCTTGAAATCCCCAATGCGGTGCAGTTGGCGGTCACTGAGACCGAGCCGGGCGTGAAGGGCGACACCGCTACCACGGCGCTGAAGCCGGCTACGCTAGAGACCGGCGTGCAGGTAATGGTGCCGCTGTTTGTGAACGAGGGCGACCGCGTGAAGGTGAATACCTTGAGCGGGGCCTACCTCGAGCGCGCTAAGTAGGCGACTGGCGTGAAGCAGCGGCTTGATGTGCTGATGGTGACCCGGGGTCTGGCGCCCACGCGCACGCAGGCGCAGGCGCTGATTATGGCCGGCCAGGTGTCGGCGGAGGGGCGGCGGCTGGAGAAGCCTGGCTTGATGGTGCACGCGGACACTTCGCTGCATGTGAAGGACCAGCCGCGATACGCGAGCCGGGCGGGGGACAAGTTGGCCTCGGTAGTGGAGCATTTTGGGCTCGACTTTGGAGGCAAGATTGTGCTCGATGTGGGCTCGTCGACGGGCGGGTTTACGGATTTGGCGCTGCAGCACGGCGCGGCGCGGGTGTATTGCGTGGATGTGGGGACCGGCCAGCTGGCGTACAGATTGCGGCAAGATGAGCGCGTGGTAGTGATGGAGCAGACGGATATTCGCGACGTGACGGTCGGCGATGCGGGCAAGGCCATTCCGGAGCCAGCGGATATGGCGGTGATGGACGTGTCGTTTATCTCGCTTACCAAAGTGCTAGAGGTTGCGGCGGCGTTGGTAAGACCGGGTGGGCTGCTTGTGGCCATGGCGAAGCCGCAATTTGAGGCGGGCAAAGCGTTGGCGGATAAATATCACGGGGTGATACCGCTGGGGGGCGAGCGGGACGAGGTTTTGGGCGATTTGCGGCTGTGGATGCGCGAACGGTTCGAGATTATGGCCGAAATGGACTCGGCGGTGTCGGGCGCTGAGGGGAATGTGGAGCGGTTTTTCCTGCTCCGGACTCGCTCATGACGCTAGCGGAATATGAAGCGGCGCACGACGGAACGTTTAAGCAGGTGACGTTGGTCTTTTTGCGCCGGCCGGGCGAGCTGTTGCTGGCCATGAAGAAGCGGGGATTTGGCGCCGGGCATTGGAATGGGGTGGGTGGCAAGCTGGAGGCAGGCGAAACCTACGAAGCGGCGGCTCGGCGCGAGGTGACGGAGGAGATTGGCGTCGAGGTAGGCGCGCTTACGGAGGCCGGGATGCTGAGGTTTTATTTTGAGCGTGATCCGGGTTTTGAGATGCAGAATATTTTGTGCCGGGTGTATGTATGTGAGGTGTGGGTAGGTGAGCCGATGGAGACCGAGGAAATGGCGCCACGGTGGTTTGATGAGCGGGAACTCCCATATGACGAGATGTGGGCTGATGATCGGTATTGGTTGCCGGAGGTGTTGGTGGGTAAGTATATTGAGGCTGAGTTCTTGTTTGGTGGGGAGGGTGAAGTGCTCGATATGCGGCTTCGATCTTAGGCGTAACGCTCGATCATCTGGGCGAGGCCGTCCTCATCGAGGGGAGGCGCAATGAGGACGGCTGCGGCTTTGAGGGTGGGGCCGGCGTTGCCCATGGCGATTTTGAGGCCGACGGAGCGGAAGAGATGCAGGTCGTTGTCGCCATCGCCGATGCCGATGCTGGCTGCGCGGGGCACGCCGAGCCGCGTGAGCACATCGGTGACGGCGTGCTCTTTGGTGGCGTCGCTGTGGGTGATGTTGAAGGCGAAACTGCCGTCGCCGCTCCAGTCGGGTACTACATTGGCGCTGAGGTTGGGGATGGTTTCGATGGTGCTTTTGAGATGCTCGACGTCTGCGGCTGGGACCTGGCCGACATAGATAATTTCGAGGTCCTCGGCTAGGGTGGGGTGGATTGCGGGGGCGTCCGAAGCTATGCGTTCTTCCCGCAGAAATAGTGAGTAGGGGTGGTCTTTGACGATGCTGAAAATGGCGTGCACTGCGGCTTGGGGCAAGGTGGTGATTTTTAAGACCTTGTGGTCGGCGGGATCAATGATAATGGTGCCGCCGGAGATGATGCAGGGGGCGGTGAGTCCCAGTGCCTCGATTACGGGCATAGCGTAGCGCAGTGGCCGGCCCGTGGCGGCTACGAGGTGGATGCGGTCGCGGTGAGCGGCGACGGTGCGCACGAGCCGCTCTGAGGGCATGCCGTCGCGCCGGTTGGGGATGGCGGTGCCGTCGAGGTCGAAAAATATGGCCTGGTAGTTAGACATTAAAGCGGAATTCGACTACGTCGCCGTCTTGCATGAGGTAATCTTTGCCTTCCAGCCGCGCCTTGCCGGCGGCGCGGGCAGCGGGCAGGGAGCCGGCGGCCATGAGGTCGTCGTAGCTGACGATTTCGGCTTTGATAAAGCCTTTTTGAAAATCGGTGTGAATGACGCCGGCGGCTTCGGGGGCGGTGGCATCGCGGGGGATGGTCCAGGCGCGGACTTCTTTGGGGCCGGCGGTGAGGTATGTCTGCAGGCCGAGTGTGCCAAAGCCGGCGTGGGCGAGTTGGTCGAGGCCAGATTGGGTGCTGCCGAGCTCGGCGAGCAGCTCTTGGGCTTCGTCGTTCGGGAGGTCAATGAGCTCGGCTTCGATCTGTGCGCACAAGAAAATACTGCTGGCAGGAGCGACTAATTTGGCCAGATCATTTTGCATAATTTTATTGTTCAAATCTTGTTCATCAATGTTGAACACAAAAATAAATGGCTTGGCAGAGAGTAAATTTAGGTCTTTGAGCAAATCAAGATCGAGGCCGGCGCTGCCGAGGAGCTGTCCGTGGTCGAGAATTTCGCGAGCTTTTTGAGTGATTTCGAGGACCTGTCCGAAGGTTTTGGGGTCGCGCTTGGCGTCGCCTTCGAGCCGGCGCAGGCGGGCGTCGACGGTGGCGAGATCGGCGAGGATGAGCTCGGTGTTGATGGTTTCGATGTCGCGCAGGGGATTGGGGTCACCGTCGACGTGCAGCACATTGGGGTCAGAGAAGGCGCGCACGACCTGCACGATGGCGCTGGCTTCGCGGATGTGGCTGAGGAATTTGTTGCCCATGCCCTGGCCCTCGCTGGCGCCGCGTACGATGCCGGCGATATCGACGAAGGTGACCGTGGCGGGCACGATTTTCTCGGTGTGGTAGAGCTCGGCGAGGGCTGCGAGGCGGGGATCGGGTGGGGCCACGATGCCGACGTTGGGCTCGATGGTGGCAAAGGGGTAGTTGGCCGCCAAGACATTGTTCTTGGTGAGCGCGTTGAAGAGGGTGGATTTGCCGACGTTGGGCAGGCCGACGATGCCGAGGGAAAGTGACATGGGGCTATTTTACAGATTTGGGGATGGTATGGCTAGGCGAGGTCAACTATGATGTGCTTACCGTGAGTTTGATGATCAAGGAGGGTCGGTATGGGTGAATTGGGTCCGTCACCCGAGCAAGAGCCGAGATATATGAGAGAACAAGTGTTGCAGGTGCTCGCTGGGTTGGTTGCGAAAGGCTATGATCACCCGGATGCTTTGCCTTTGGAGGGTGACCCGGAAGTCTCTGCAGCACAGCAAGCGGTGGACGCTTGGCGGGCCCAAGAGCTGGAGGCGGCGGCGAAGAGCCTGTTCCCGGTGCAGATATCCTGGCGACTATGAGCGTGGACACCATTTTCGTGGATGCGGGCTTTCGTAATCCAGACTACTTGGACGAAGTCTGCGGATCTTCTCTGGATCATGATCTGGCTGATGCCGAGGACGCTGATTTGCCTGAGGTGGCGGAGCAAATTCGGGCGAAGATAGCCGAGCTCGAGGCGTTACGGGACAATTCCGTGTAGATTTCGGGAGTCGGAATCATTGACAAAAGCGTCTATATTTTGTATAGTTTCAAAGAAAATTTGGCCAGAGCCAAAGTTTTAACTTTGACAAGTTGGTCCGATTTTTTTGTTTTCTGTGGGGCTGTCTTGGGATGCGGTGTGGCTACTTCTGTTTGGGAGTGGCTGCACCGCATCCTGATGAGGCCCACGGGGGGCCTCGCAGGATCGGGTCCCGAAGTTTGGGACTGTCACGGGGAGGAACTGTATGTCTCCACGAAGGACGGGTCGTGTCGGGGGGCGTGGGCGGATCGCAGCGTTTGCGATCTTGCTCGTGGCTCTGATGGGCGCAACGCTCACCTCGGGCACCGCGTACGGCAGTGCGGCGCCCCCGCCGATCGGCGGGCTGAAGCCGCCTCCGCCGGCCACGAAGCCGGCACCGAAACCGCCGGTGGCCAAGAAGCCGCCGGTGAGGAAGCTCGCGGCCACGAAGCCGGCGTGCACCAACAACACCAAGGCGGCAGTGCACCACACGTACAACCGCAACACCGGTGACGTCAGCGTCAGTGTCAGCCAGAAGCTGTGCAAGGTGCTGTACTACCGGGCGGCGGTCTGGGTGGAGCTCAACCCAGGCCTCGGGAAGGCCCACCTGTTCCCACAGGGACTGGTGGCCACCACCAAGGTGTACCCGTTCCAGAATCCCTTCCGGGGTTCGTACGTCGTCAAGGCGCCGCCTCACGGCATCTGCTACACGCAGTCCGACGGGTACGCCGCCTACGGTCGGGTCCCGCACATCCCATCCGTCCTCACGAAGGGCGGCCGGGGTAACGGCGAGGACTCGTACCTGAGCACCTTCTCGACCGGTCCGGGTACCTACACGGTGCCGAACCTCAACAACCCGAACTGCAGGCCGCCGACGCCGCCGCGGCCGGTGGGCAAGTTCGCTTGCGCGCTGAACTGCGTCGGAACCGGTGTGTGGACGATTCCCATCAAGAACGCGTCCATCTGGACCGAGCAGGTGGGCTACCAGCTCCCCGTGCTCGACAGCGCCGGCAAGCCGGTCCTGAAGGATGGCAAGCCGGTCGTGTACACCAGCGCCGCCGTCACAGTGAAGCCAGGGAAGTCGGCGACCATCAAGGTGCCATCTCGCAACAAGGTGGCCCTGACGGTGCTGTACCGCTACACGTTCAGCCGTACCTGGGTGGCGGGTCCCAAGCAGGTGGCGGATTGCCCGCCGCTGCCCACCTTCACCCACTCGGAGACCGACACCTGCGCCTGCAACGGGAAGGCATCGGGGCACCACGACTTCCGGCTCGTCCCCAACACCCTCGGGGACGGCCAGGAGTTGCGCGTGCTCAACGCCCAGAACCGCGTGGTGTTGACGGTCAGCCGCAGCAAGCTGGCGGGGTCGGTGTCGTTCTCGGGGGCCTCCAACCTCCGGGTCGAGCGACGCACCCAGCACGCCAACGGCACATGGACCGCGTGGTCCAAGGTGGGAGGCCACTACGTGACGGGGGCGTGAAATCGGGCTAGCAAGTCGCACTAAACGCGCGGGAGGGGTGGCGCACTGCCATCCCTCCCGCGTGGTCCACGCAATTATTTTATTTTGGTTCACGAAGCGCAAGCAGTTTGACCGCAGGCCGGCATTGGCCTAGAGTAAATTCAAATGCCGCAAGTAGTGATTGATACTGGAGCTTCGAAGCGACGCGCACGGATGATGGGTGCGGGTGTGGTTGTGGTGGTGTTGGCGGTGGTTGTGGGCGTTTTTGTCTTCATGAAGCTACAAAAGCCGGATACTGCGGTGGCGACCAAGCAGACATTGCTCAAGGCTCAAGACAATTCGTTTAGTGGTAAGTATGACGCCGCGATAGCCTCTTTGCGGACTCAGCTAACGGCGGTGAAGACGAATGAAGAAAAGCTGAGCTTGTACGCGGCTATTGGTTCAAATTATGAAGCTAAGGGTGATTTTCCGGGTGCGCTTGATGCGTACAAGACGGGGCAGGCCTTGATGGAAACGTACGGCATTGATTTTTCGGTGGCGCGGGCGGCGGAGAGCGCCGGCAATAAGGCGGTGGCGCTGGATTTCTATAAGCGGTGCCAGAAGATGATCAAAGACGGGACTTCTAAGCAGCACGCCGGCGAACTGCCACGGATTGAAGCGGCGATAACGCGCGTGGGAGGTACGCCGTGAGGCAGCGATTTTCGAGGCTGGTAGTGGCGGTGCTCACGGTGCTGACGGTATTGCTGCCGATGGGTGAGGCCTGGGCGGCGCCGTTTGCGCGGGCGGAATACCATGGGTATTTTTTGAACGCATTTGATGACTGGGGCGACAATGTTTTAAACGCTGGCATTCATCCGACCCCGGCTCCGCTGAGCCCGACCGGAAAGCCGTGTGTGGAGTCATTTATTGCGGCTATAAAGACCTACTTGGTTTCGGGGAGTCCTCAGGATAAAACCGGGGCTCGGTTTTTGGTACTGACCATGACGGGGAAGCCGGCTGGCACGGTGTGGCCGGTAAACCCAGCCTTAACGGTGCTGATTGCGGACTGGGAAGGCCGAGTCCGCTACTACAGCGACCAAAATTGGGTTACGTGGGGGCCCAATTGCGACGGAGTGCCCCATGCTTTTAGCACTAACACGTTTTGGCAAGGTAACGGCCCGGGTTCTAATCCGAACGACGATGCGTGGTACAACGATCCGGGTGGTTCGACGCCGGACGCGATTATTTTTCACCAGCCGGCGACGACGGATTTTTACGCGATTCGCGAGGCCTGCGCCAACCCATTGGGCGACGCGAACGGCTTGAACCAGCCAACTTTTAATGTAAATCTGAGTGCGTCGTCGAATCCGCCGCAGGTGGCTGGAGTGGCCAAGGTGGTGGCGGGTGACCCGGTGGATATCAACGTGGGGCTGGTGAATAGCGGCCCGGCACCTTCGCAGCCGGGGGATTTGCAGGTGATGTATCCGGGGGCGGCGTTTGCGACCGCGCCGTGTCCGGTGGCGTGCGCCACGACGCCGGCGCAGCAATCGGTGCTCACGGGGGGGCATTCTTCTGGCGACGGGTTTAGATCGGCTTCGGCCATTGGGGGGGTGGTAGGCAAGAACTGGTTTTGGAATGTGACGGGGATGGGTGCAGGTGCCACGAACGGACGCGTGACCTTTACGGTGCCGGCAACAGCGCCGGTGGGGAGTACGTTTACGGTGGACGTGTGGTTTGAGCCGACGAACTTGGCGGGGGCGCAGGATCATGTGCAGCTGCATTTTCGCGTGATCTCGCGGCGCGTGCCGGGCATCGAGGCCGATAGCGGCGATGTGCATGCCGGCGATTGTACTCAGCCGGCGGCTAACGGCTATGTGCAGACCAACGCCAGCGGGGCCTCATTTGGCCAGTATGCGGTGTCGGCGACGGCGGGCATTAGTAATTTTGCTTCCAATAATAATGCGGCGGCTGATTCGCTGAGGCTAGGGGTGAACGGTGGCTACGCTTGTTTGCAGCGGCCGGATATTTATGGGATTGCAGCGGCGGGCATGTCGGGGCCGGGGTACACCACGATCCCCGTGCAGGATTTTTTCCTGACGGGCAATGAAGAGGGAGTGTATTACTACATCGGTGTGTCCCCGCTTAAGCTGCACGGGACCGTGGGTAATCCGCTGGCACCGGGGGTAGCGCGCCGGCCGGTGACGATCGTGACGAACGGCAGCGTGGAGATTACGGGGAATATTACGCTCAATCCGACGATTTTGCCGGCGCACAGCGTGTCGTCGCTGGGAATTATTGCGAACGGCGGGATTTCGATTGACCCGGCGGTGACGCGGGTGGATGCGTATCTGTTCTCGAACGGGACTATTAATACGTGTAACGCGGTGGCGGCGGCGTGTTCGACTCCAACTTTGCGTATTAACGGCTTCATGATGGGCAAACAGCTGATTTTTGGCCGGCTCGGAGCGGCGAACACCAACGGTACTCCGGTGAGCGAGCAGGTGGTGCTGACGCCGCAGATTTATCTCAACCCGCCGAAATATTTTGATTCTAGTATTGATGATATTTTGCTGCAGGGGCAGGGTGAGAGGGCGCCGCTGTTTTAGGGATTGGCTCCTGCGGGAGTGGGTGAGGGAGTGCGATCCGAACTCGGCCTTTTTGCCAACTACGTTGCGCGGTGTTGTTTGGCGGATAGCATTCCCTCACCCATGCCCTCCGGCGCGTCACCTGGGGCGTCTGGTGGGGGCTGGGGAGGGAAGTGGAAAATGGTTTCACTTGTATAATGGTTATGGTAAAGTTTAGGCCATGGGACTGTTCGTAAAAGACACGGAATTTTTTGGCCTGGACATTGGTTCGTCGGCGATCCGGCTGGTGCAGCTGCGGCGCGGCGGAGACCATCCGGCGCTGGTGGCGTACGGGGCTTTGCCGGCTCCGGCCAACCTGACGGCGAGTGATTCGCAGCTCGATCAAGACAAGGTGGCGGAGCTGATTCGGCAGCTGGTGCGCGAGAATCGGGTGGCGCTCAAGAATGTGGTGGTGGGACTATCGGCCAACAAGGTGTTTGCGACCGTGATCACGACGCCGAAGCTTGATAACGCGCAGTTGGCGAAGGCGATTCGGTATCAGGCGGAGCAGTATATTCCGATGGCGCTCGACCAAGTGAAGCTGGATTGGTCGGTGATTGACCAGAGCAAGGACGGCAAGCAGCTAGAGGTGCTGCTGGTAGCGGCGCCGAATTCGGCGATTGAGCGTTATGTGAGCATTTTGGAAAAGGCCGGTCTTGAGCCGCTGGCCATGGAGCCCAACGCGACGGCAGTGGCGCGGGCGCTGATGCCGGCCAACAACCTAGCCGTGGTGGTGGTGGATTTTGGCTCGCTGGAGTCGGATATCTCGATCGTGTGGAACAACGCGCCGCGGCTGATCCGCTCGGTGTCGGTGGGCGGTACTACGATGGTGCGGTCGGTGGCGCAAAACCTGGGCCTCGACGAGGTGCAGGCGAACCAGTTTACGTTCAAGTTTGGTTTGACGCAGAGCAAGCTGGAAGGCCAGGTATTTAAGGCGATCAAGCCGACGCTCGACAACCTGGTGAGTGAAGTGGAGAAATCTACGAAGTACTTTTTGGGCCGGTATCCGGATGTGAAGCTCGAGAAGCTGGTGGTGACGGGCGGGCCATCGAGCCTGCCCGAGCTGGGGCCGTTTTTGGCCAACTCGACCGGGTTGCCGGTGGAGTTTGGTAATGCGTGGGTAAATGTGTCGTACCCCTCCGGGCTGCAAGATAAGCTCATGGGCCTCTCGGTGGAGTATGCCGCGGCGGTGGGCCTGGCGGGCCGGGGGTACATCGCATGAGCACGCTGATCAACCTGCTGCCGGATCTGCGGCAGGCTAAGCTGCGTGAGCGCCGGCGCCGGCAGTTGGTGTCGGGGGTATCGGTGACGATTTGGATCGTGTGCGGCGCGGTGGTGGCTTTGATGTCGATCATCGCGGCGGGGCAAAAAGTGTCGATTAGTAATCACACGAAGGCGATTACGCAAGGCAAGACCGATCTGGAAAATGTGGCGGGCTTGCTCGACGCGTTGACTGCCGAAGAGCACCTGAAGGCGTTGCCGGCATTGTATGACCAGCGCGTGTACCTCACGAAATTCTTCAAGGCTTATAGCGAGGCTAGCCCGGTAAGTACCACGATTTCGTCGCTGTCCGCGGACAATCAGAATGTGCTGACGGTGCGCGGGGTGGCGCCGACCTATGCTGAGGTGGCCAAGCTGGCGCGAGCGTTGATTGGATCGAATGTGACGGTGGGTAGCTCGGCGTTGGCTAGCAATAGCCCGTACTTTTCGGATGTGACGATTCAGAGTGTGGACAGTGGCGACAAGACGGGTGTGAACTTTACGATTAAAGCGACCATGGGGTCGGGGGTCACCAGTGGCAGCAATTAATACGGAAAAACTATCGAGCAATAATCTGATGATTGTTTTGCTCTTGATCAACCTGCTGGTGTTGGGGGCGTCGGGGTTGGTGGCGAAGTCGCTGTTTGGGACGATTGCGCGCGACCGGGTGGTAAATGAGAAAAAAGGGGTAGCGGAGAAGCAGGTGAAGGAAGATCTGGCAGCGGCGCCAAATTTGGTGGACGCGTTCAATAACCTGGGTTCGAAAGCGGCGCTGGTGGCCGACGCGTTGCCCAACGCCGTGGACTACCCTAGCTTGATCGTGACGCTCGAGAATATGACAAATGCGGCCAGCACAAAGCTCAAGAATATTACCGCGGCGCCGGATGCGGGAGTGAGTGCGGTGCCGGCTACTGGCACAGCGCCGGCGGCGGCATCGACGGCGGGTCCGACGCCGCAGACGTTTGCTTTCTCGATCAATACCACGAGCAATTATGATAGCTTACTTAAGCTCCTGGGTGAATTCGAGACCTCGGCGCGGCCGATGCGCGTGACCGGCCTGCAGCTGACCGGCGGCGGTAGCAGCATGAGCGCGCAGATTGATGCGCAGACGTACTACCAGGACAAAGCCAAGCTACCCTTTAGCACGGAGACGGTGAAATGAAACAAAAGGACGTGATTTACGCGGTTTTGGCGGTGGTGATTTTGATGGTGGCTGGTTACATTGGCTATACGCAGCTGGTGCCCAAAAATGCTAACGGCAAGAGTACGACGGTGGAAGTGGAGAAGATTGGGGTGATCCCGGGCGATCTGGATTCGGCGGGTCTCGACCGGATTGGCGATGGCGGGAAGGTGATTGACTACAATTCGACGCCGGATCTGAGCGGTTTGGGTAACAGCGCACCGTTTGGTCCGTGACGGGTGGTTTGAGGCAGGGGGCGTTTTGGCGCAAGAGAGGTGAGGATTAATGCTATCAGTTGAGAGCCAGCATCGAATCGAGGAGCTCCTGCTTGAGGGCAAGCTCATGGCGCCCGCTGATCTGGAGGCGGCTAAGGTCGATGCGCTCAAAGAATCGAAGCCGCTGATTGCCTATATTGCCGAGAAAAACTTGGTGGGCGAAGAGGATTTGACCCGGATTTCGGCCTCGGCTATGGGTGTGCCGTATGCCAACCTCAACAACATTACGGTGCCGGAAGACATCACGAAATTGCTGGCTCGTGATACGGCTGAGAATTATTTGGCGGTACCGTTTGGGATGCAGCAAGGGCGGCTGGCGGTGGGGATGCTTGATCCCACCAACATCCAGGCGGTGGACTTCCTGAGCCGCAAGGTAGGGCATACGGTGACGGTGTATTTGGCGTCGCGGGGCTCGATCGACCACGTGTTGGCGCAGTTCCATAGCGACGTGGCGGCGGACGTGGCGTCGGCCATGGATGTGGCCAGGGTGGACGACCACCCCAAGGTGGAGGCCAAGAGCGCCAAGGCCATGGCCAACCTGGTGCAGGACGCGCCGATCACCCGGGCACTGAATGCGATTTTGGACTATGCGGCGCAGAGTAGGGCGTCGGACATTCACATTGAGCCGAGGGAGCACGAGCTGAAGATTCGGTACCGCATCGACGGCATCTTGCAGGAAACGATGACGCTGCCGAAAAATATTGAACCGGCGCTGATTTCGCGCATTAAGATTTTGAGCAACCTGCGCATCGACGAACACCGGATCCCGCAGGATGGGCAGTTCCAGATAAGCTCGGCCGGGCACGAGATTGACCTGCGTATCGCTATTAGTCCGGTGGTGTGGGGTGAGCAGGTGGTGATCCGGTTGCTCGACAAGAGCGGGACAGTGCTGACGCTGGAGTCGCTGGGCTTTCGCGGGCGGGCGGCGCGGCTGATTGATGAGGGTATCCATAAGCCGCACGGTATGACGCTCAGCACGGGGCCGACGGGTTCGGGTAAGTCGACCACACTGTACGCCATTGTGCAGGAGCTTAAGGATGTGTCGATCAACATTGTGACACTGGAAGACCCGGTGGAGTACAAGATGGACGGAATTAATCAGATTCAGGTGAACGCGGACGTGGGGCTGACGTTTGCAAGCGGTTTGCGCAGTATTTTGCGCCAGGACCCGAACGTGGTGCTGGTGGGGGAGATTCGGGATAAAGAAACGGCGGATCTGGCGGTGCAGGCGGCGCTCACGGGGCACGTGGTGCTCTCGACGATTCACACCAACTCGGCGGCGGGGGTGTTGCCCCGCATGCTCGATATGGGCATTGAGCCGTTTTTGATCGCGAGTACGATCAACACGGTGATTGGGCAGCGGCTGGTGCGCAAATTGTGTGAGATTTGCAAGGAAAAGGTGGAGACGAATGAGGCGCAGACGAAGTCGGTGATGACGACCATTGGGAATGTTTTGCCCAAGACGAAGGCCGACCTCGATAAGGTGAAAAAGGATGTGGGCTACGATGTGGTGCCGATCGCCGATCAAAAGAGTTTCACGATCTACAAGCCGGTGGGGTGCCGGGAGTGCGTGAAGGGCTACAAGGGGCGCATTGGGATCTACGAGGTGTTTGCGATGACGCCGGCGATGGAGAAGCTGCTGCTGGGGCACGCGACGACGAGCGAGGTGCAAAACCAGGCGTCGAGCGACGGGATGCTGACGATGAAGCAAGACGGCTACTTCAAGGTACTCAATGCACTGACGACGCTTGAGGAAGTGGCGCGGGTGGCGGCGGACTTTTAGGAGTGGCGGTAGGGATTCGGTGTTCAACCTTGACTAACGTTGAACGTTTTGCTATGTTCTACGTATGATTTCGAGCAAGCTGTCGGCTAAATATCAGGTGGTGATTCCGAAGGAGTTGCGGCAGGGTTTGAATATGCGGCCGGGCCAGCGAGTGTATTTGTCGGCGGGGGAGAATGATGAGCTGATCTTGACGGCTAGGCCCGATGTGGACCAGTTTTTGGGGGTTTTGCAGCCGGCGGTTGAAGACCCGGTGGCGTATCAAAAGCGGGTGCGGGTGGATAAATCCTCCCTATGACGGGTCGTTTGGCGCTCGATACTAATGTGTTGCTGTATGCGCTGACGCGGGGATCGGCGTTTTATGAGCCGGCGGCGGCGATTTTGCGGGGGCAGACGGATTGCGATCTTATGGCTTCGGAGCTGGTGGTGGCCGAATTGTTGAGCCATGACAGCGTGGGGTCAAAGGCTGAATATGAGAAGGTGGATGGCTTGATTCGGTCGCAGGTGTTTGAAGTGGTGCCGGTGTCGGCAGAGGTGTTGTACCTGGCGGCTGGTTTGCGGCGAGAGCATCGGCTGACGTTGGCCGACGCGATTCATGTGGCGGCAGCGGTGGTGGGCAAGGCGACGCATTTTGTGACGAACGATCGGGATTTGCGGCGGTGTACGGTGGCGGGCCTCGAATTTTTGGACTTGGAAACGGTGGGACGGCTGATGGCGCGGTAATTTTGGGACTGGGCAGCAGGACGCCCCGGCCTCCGCGGATTTCGCGGGAGGCCGGGGCGTGTGCCCGTGCAAGGGGGGTCGCCCCGGGGGTTGCGGGACGTCAGGGGACGAGCTGGATGGTGATGCGGAAATCGCCGGGTCGCTTGATCGTGACGCCGCCGACGAAGGTCGTGACTCGGTCGCCGACGAAGATCGCGACGTGGTTGAAGCCCTTCGTGATGATCTGTCCGCTGATGCGAGTTTCGGATGGGACCACAGCTTCGATCGTGTCGCTCTGCGGTTCGTCGGGGCTGAACGCGTTGTTGCGCCAGAAGCTGACCGTGATCTTCACCGAGTGGCCGGTGAGGAGTGACCCGAGACGCTCGATGAGTGTGGGGAGATTCGCCTCCGTGACCTCGATGGTCTCGTCGGGGGTGCCGGGTTTGTGGTCGGGGCCGCCGTCGTCGTGCCAGCGGTGGATGTCCGTTTCGGTACCCAGACTTGCCATGGGGTGCTCCCTTGCGTGGGGCGTGAACGCGGGACCGCGCTCGTTTATAGATGTTAACAATATATGACCAGTTTTGTCAATAATTGGTTGCCGAAGAGGCTGCTAGTGTACAACGTGATACCCCTTGTGCTTTAATAGGGATAATTAGAGGTGAATGGTGGAGAGAAGCGCCCTCAAAATCGAAACAATGCTCGAACAGGTCATCAAGTTTGATGCCTCAGACTTGCACTTGCAGGTGGGTTTGCCGCCGATGTTGCGCGTGGATGGTGCGCTCAAGCCGATCGATGAGACGCCGGTGCTCGAAGCGGCCGACGTGGAGAAGCTGGTGTTTTCGATTCTCGACGATGACCAAAAAGAGATTTTGCTCAAAGACAAGGAAGTGGATTTTTCCTTTGCTTTCGGAAATTATGGTCGGTTTCGGGTAAACGCGTTTCACGAGCGGGGCAACATCGCGGCGGCGTTGCGGCTGATTCCGTCGAAGGTGCGAACGCTCGAGGAGCTGCAGATGCCCAAGACGCTGCAGGAGTTTACGAAGTTTCCGCGAGGCTTGGTGCTCGTGACGGGGCCGACGGGTTCGGGTAAGTCGACCACGCTGGCGGCCATGGTGGACAAGATTAACACCGAGCGGTCGTGCCATATTTTGACGATTGAGGACCCGATTGAATACGCCCACAGCTCGAAGAAATCGATCGTGGTGCAGCGCGAAATTCACTACGACACGTACTCGTTTGCGGCGGCGCTGCGGAGCTCGTTGCGCCAAGACCCGGACGTGGTGCTCATCGGTGAGATGCGCGACCTGGAGACGATCGCGGCGGCGGTGACGATTGCTGAGACGGGGCACTTGGTGCTGGCGACCCTGCATACGAACTCGGCGGCCCAGAGCATCGACCGCATGATCGACGTGTTTCCGCCGCACCAGCAGCAGCAGATTCGAGTGCAGCTGGCGGGCATGCTGCAGGGCATTTGCTCGCAGCGTCTGGTGCCGGGGATCGGCGGCGGGCGCGTGGTGGCGGCGGAGATTCTGGTGGCCACCGGGGCGGTGCGCAATATCATTCGCGAGGGCAAGACGCACCAGCTCGACGCGGTGATTCAGACCGGTGCGGAATACGGCATGCAGAGCATGGACCGGCAGCTGGTGCAGCTGGTGCAGGAAGGCAAAATTAGCTACGATGAAGCCAAGAACTTTGCGATTGATTTGCAAGAACTTGACCGCCTAATGCGAGGCTAACCGCTTATGTTGACGTTCGTTTATACTGCTCACAAAACGGCCACCGGCGAGATGGTCAAAGCTGATGTGCAGGCCGAAAACGAGAATTCGGCGGCCAAATTGTTGATCAGCCAGGGGCTGTTCCCGATTTCGATTCAGCCCAAGGATGGCGGCGGGCTGCTGGCTAAGAGTGGTGTGGGCAAGCGGGTGAGCGCGAAGGACCGGGTGATCTTCACGCGGCAGCTCAGTACGCTCATTAATGCCGGTCTGCCGCTGACGCAGTCGCTGCGCACGGTAGCGGATCAGATAACCAACAAGGCGCTGCACCAGGTGGTGGCGGAGGTGGTGTCGAGCGTGGAATCGGGGACGAGCTTGAGCCAGTCGTTTGCTAAGCATCCGAAGATTTTTAGCGATATTTATGTGAGCTTGGTGGCGGCGGGCGAGGCTACGGGTACGCTCGATAAATCGCTGGAGCGCATTGCCAACCAGCAAGAAAAAGATGCGGCGATCGTGGGCAAAATTCGCAGCGCGTTGATCTACCCGGTGATTGTGCTGGGGGTGATTGTGCTTGTGCTGGTGTTTATGCTCACCACGGTGCTGCCGCAGGTGGGGAGTTTGTACAAGGATTTGCACAAAGACTTGCCGGCGCTGACGCAAATTTTGCTCGCGATTTCGAATTTTATTGTGCACTTTTGGTTTTTGGTGCTGATTGCGCTGGGGGCGGCGGGATTTGCGATTCGGAGCTTTATTCAAACCGAGCGAGGGCGCTCGATGGCGGACCGGTTTAAGATTAGCATGCCGATATTTGGGAAAATTTTCCGCAAGGTGTACATGGCGCGGTTTGCGCGGACGCTGGGGACGATGCTGCAGAGCGGTATTCCGATGCTGGAGGCGCTGCGGATCGTGAAGAACGCGATCAACAACGTGCACGTGGAGGCGGTGCTCGAGAAGAGTATGCAGGGCGTGAAGGGCGGCAAGGCGTTGTCGTCGACGCTTGAGAATGAAGAGGCGTTCATTAAGCTCGTGCCGCAGATGATCAAGATTGGTGAGCAGTCGGGCGCGATCGACAGCATGCTCGACCGGGTGGCGACGTATTACGAGAACGAGGTGGACGAAGAGGTGAAGAACATCTCGACCACGATCGAGCCGCTGATGATGGTGATTTTGGGCGTGACGGTGGGCGGCGTGATCGCGGCGATTTTGCTGCCGGTGTACTCGCTGGTGGGTAGCGGGGGCGTGGATAATTTGAAATGATCCCGCGGGATGTCCCATCGCTGCTAAAGTTTCAGGTCGGGTGCTTTACGGTAGCAGCTATTTTCATCTTTGTTGTTGGTTCAGTGACTCCAGACACAATACCCGGTCCAATTGTCTCTACGCTTTTTATGGCGGCGGTCTTTGTTGCGTATTGCGTGTGCACTCTATTCAGCAGTAACTTTGTGGCAAAGATTTTATTGGCTGTCTTGGGTCTTTTTATAACTCTTTCAGTCCTGTCGGCGATGTTTAGAACTCCTCCTTGCGACGGATACTATAATAGGGTGTCGTGCGTGAGCCTGAACTTGCCTTTGATTCATTTGGGTAGCTTTGTCATAGCTTTGTTTGTGATTTTAGGTCTTGTCGCTGCTTTTGATGTTATAAAAATCAGAAGTAAACCGGTACCAAAAAAGCGACGTTAGTTGCTTAATTTTGAGTGATCGAGGATGAGTGCTCCTTTCCGGACGATCCGGGGACTGCTCCCGGGATCGTCCGGGTTGGGGTGTGGGCCCGGGTTATCCCGGGCTTGGGGGTGGCTCAGGTTGTGCTGGGCCGGGGTTGGTTACCAGCTGGTGCCGGTGGCTACGGCGGCTACCGCATTGGCGATGCGGGTTTGGCCCGGCGTGCTGCTCGTGACCGAGCCGCTGGGGTGCGGGTAGCCGTAGAGCCGGGTGAGCTGGAGGTACCCGCTGGCAACGGGTGTGGCTCCGAAGTTGGCCCGGAGGTCGATCAGCTTGACGTTGCTGCCGGTGACGGCGGCATGATCGGCATGGAGCAGGTCAACCACCGACTTGACGCCATGCCAGGCGCCGGAGTCGTTGTAGCAGATGCTGGTGTTGTCCTCGACGTACGGGTAGTCGACGTTGAGCCCTCGTACGCCCGGCGACACCGAGCTCGCGATGGTCATGAGCCCCTGGAGGTTGCTCGTGATGGTTGCGTTGAGCGTCGGGCTGCCGGCGCCCAGCGTGGTGTAGACCGACTGGGTGTCGGGGCAGTCCGTGACGCCGTTGGCCGTGGGAACTGCCCAGGGGCCGTAGGCGGAGGCGAAGTGGTTGATGTACCACGAGGTCATCACCGAGATCCAGTTCGTGTCGTCGGACCCGCCGGTGAAGGCGAGGTAACTCCACGAATTGTAGCGCGGGTAGAGCTCGGCGCGGATGGCGTCGGCTTGGGTGCCTGGTGCGGCCCACGAGCTGCTGCCGGGAGCGAAGGTCGCGTCGCCGAAACTCTGCGCGCTGGCTCCGCTGAGGGCGGCGTTCTTGCTGATGATCTGCCAGTTCGCCGACAGATGGAGTGTGCTGCTCATGGTGAGGGCGGTTTTCGGCAGCCACGAGAACGCGTAATCGTTGGGCTGCACCAAGGGCGCGCCGGCGATGCTGCAGGGAATGTTGCCGGGGTAGAGCGGTGCGTCGGCGGCGTTGGGGCAGTAGCGCTCGTCGCTGTCGTGGTGATGCCCGCTCAGGAACGAATCGCCGACGCCGACCAGGAGGCCTGCCTTCGGTGTGCGTACCGGGAGCGGGGTGCCCCAGGCGTTGGCGGTGCCGTTGGTCTTGACGGAGCGTACCCACAGGTACCAGATTTGATCTGGTTGCGTGCCGCCGTTCCAGACTGTTCCGGAGCCGCTGTAGACGCCCATGAAGTTGAGCGGGCCGGTGCGGGTGGTCATGTTGGTGATGGTCTGGAAGTTGCCCGTCGGCGCCGTGGTGGCGGATGTGCTCCAGCCGAGGTCGTAGCGCATGTTGCCCGTGGCCGAGAGGCCCACGGTGACCTGCCGCACGCCGTACGCGTCGTGCGACGTGGGGGCGGCGATGGCTACCGTGGAGTTGGCGGGTTGGGTGGCGGGGTAGGCGGCGAGTACCGGCGAGGGGGAACTGAGCTGAGCATCCCAGGTAGTGACGGTGAGTTGAGTGGGGGTGCCGCCGCTGGCGCTGATCATGTATAGGTCGGTAGCGTCCGTTGTGCTGGTGTATCCGTTACTCATGAAGTAGATCGTGGCGTTGTTGGCGCTGACTCGCGGAGATCTGTCGTTCTTGTAGTTGCTCTCCGTGGTCAGCACTTGCCGAGCTACGCTCGTGCCGCTGAACGGGGCGCCTGATCCCGTATACGTGAAGTAGACGATTCCGGTGCAGTCCGCGCATCCGCCGCTCTGGCTGCTGGCAACGTAGATGCGGCTACCGTCGTGCGACCAGGCCGGTGAGTAGTCGTTGAAGCCAGATGGCAGCTCGTGGTCGTTGGCGCCGTTAACGTCGACGACGTGGATTTTGAAGCCGGTTGGTCCGTAGGCGTCGTAGGCGAGCCTGGTGCCATCAGGCGACCACGTGACGTCGTAGACTTGGGAGCTTCCGCTGTAGGCAGTTGTTTGGACTCCGGTGGTGATGTTTACTACCTTCACTCGCCAGATTCCTGTGGCTCCGGAATACTTGGTGAATGCGATGCTCTGGCCGTTCGGCGACCACTGAAGGCCGTACATGGTGTAACCATGCGGTGGTGTGCTCGTGCAGTCTTCCCAGGGGAGATTGTCTTCGCAGTTTACGCCGCCGGCGGCTTCTCGTACGCCGGAGCCATTCGAGTTCATGATGGCTATACCGGCGGCGGTGCCGGGGACTACGGAGCCGTAGTAGGCGATGCGGCTTCCGTCGGGCGAGATGTCTGGGTACTGCGCTGACGGATCGCCCGGGATCTGAGAGCTGCTTCCGTCTGAGGCGTGCCTCAGGTAGATGCCGGGATTGTTGTTGGCCTTCAGATATACCACATCGCCTGCCGCGACGGCCGCGTTGGCCGCAGGGGCGGTGAGGGCGATGGTGGCGGTGGACACTCCGGCGACGATGCCGAGACTGGCCAGGAAGGTGGCCATGGCGGCCAGCAACCTTCGTGCGGGTGGTACCGGTCGTTGCGACACGGTATCTCCGTTTCTCTCAAGGAACTAGATGGCGGGTGCCGTCCAGCCTGGAGAGCATACGACACCGAGGGGGGTACGTGTCAACGGTTTTCCGGCGGCGATTTTGTGCTAGATGGAGCCGAAGTGGTCAGCCAGGACACTCAGTTGACAAGCTTTAAGCATAAGTGGCATACTCAAGCCAAGTTGTAATGATTCAACTCATTAAATTAATTGAAAGGTGAGTATAGGTGAGTAATCTCCTAAAGAAAGAGAAGGGGTTTACCCTTATCGAAATCGTCCTCGTCTTGGCCATTGCGGGTCTTCTGCTCGTGATTGTCTTCTTGGCGGTGTCCGGGGCGCAGAAGAGTCGGCGTGACTCGCAGCGCAAGAACGACTTGAGCCGTATCGCGGCTCAGCTGGAGAGTTTTGCTGGTAACTACAATGGTTGTTACCCGGGTTCTGCCAGTGCTGGTGGTTGTACTGCTACCGTTCCGGACTGGACCGCGTTTTGGGGTAGTAGCTACATTACCGGTGGTAACTTTAACGATCCCACTACGGGCGCTGCCTACACTAACGGTGGTGCGTTCAGTGCTAACCCGGCGCAGGGTGCGGTGACTTATCGCTATGGTACATCTTGTGATGGGACCACTGGTCGCACGTATAGTGTATCCATGGGTCTTGAGCAGGGCTCGATCTGCCGTGACACTAAGTAGTCTGCTGGCGTAGTTCGCAAAAAGAGGCCTTCGGGCCTCTTTTTGCGTGTATAATCCGGTTATGATTGCGCAGACGGGTGGTATGGTGGTGGATTCGGAGATGGCGGTGGGGTTGGCGGCGGCGGGGGTGATACTCGGTCTGATTTTTGGCTCGGCGATTAATGCGATGGTGTGGCGGCTCAAGGTGGGCAAGAGCTGGGTGCGGGGGCGGAGTGCGTGTCCGGATTGTGGGCATGTGCTGGCGCCGAAGGACCTCGTGCCGGTGCTGTCGTGGCTCGCGCTGGGGGGTAAGTGCCGGTACTGCCGGCAGCCCATCAAGGACCATCCGGTGGTGGAGCTCGTGACGGCGCTGGTGTTTGGCCTCTCCGCGTACGCGCTGGCGCCGGTGGGGGCAGTGGATTGGGTGCGGTTGGGATTTTGGCTGGTGCTAGCCACAATGCTGATTGTGCTAGCGGTGTATGATGCGCGGTGGATGATTTTGCCCGATAAAGTGATGCTGCCGCTGATGGCGGTAGGCGTGGTGTATGCGGCGACGATGGCGGTGGCGACGCACAGTCCGCAGGTGCTGTGGGGGGCGCTAGCGGCGGCATTGGTAGCCGGCGGGGCGTTCTACGCGTTGGTGTGGGCCACCAAGGGGCGGGCGATGGGCGGCGGGGACATCAAGCTGGCGTTTGCGATGGGGCTGGTGCTGGGGGCGCAGGGTACGGCGGTGGCGATGTTGGTGGCGTTTAATGTGGCGGCGGCCGTGGGGGTGGCGATGATTGCGTCGCGCCGGCGGGGGCGGCACGACCACATTCCGTTCGGGCCGTACCTAGTAGGCGGGACGATCGTGGCGTTTTTGTGGGGGCGGGAGATTGTGGCGTGGTATTTGCGGCTGAACGGGTTGGGGTGAGCTCGCCGCCTCGGCGCGTGCTACAATCAAAGCACTTATGGCTATCCGGAAGCAGCTAGGTTTTACGCTCGTGGAAATAGTGATCGTGATTGCGATCACGGGGGCGATTGCGGTGATTGCGCTCGTTGGGCAGCGCGGCTTGCGCAGCCGGGCGCAGTTTGACGCCGGCGTGGACAAGCTGGTGGCGAGCGTGGCCAATGCGCACAACCAGGCGACGGCGGGGGTGCAGGTGAGCGGCCTGGGCAACGGCTCGGTGAATTGTGCGGGTGGGGCCTCGCCGGTCGGCGCCAAGTACATTTTTGCGGGCGTGGCGTGGAGCGCAGTGGACGCGCCGGCGGCGACGTTTGCGCTGGATTTTTACGCGACCCAGATCGATGCGGCCACAGGTTCGCGGCTGGCGGCGGCGCCGTGCATTTTTAACACCGAGACGGTGGCGCCGGGCACGGTGATGCGCGTGAATAATCCGCCGCCGGGGCAGATGCGGCGGGTGCTGTTTGTGCGCGACGACGCCGGTGGGCTCAATATTTGCCGGGGTACGGGCGCGGTGGCGACGGTGGCGGCGAGTTTTCGGACCGGAACGTGTGTGGCGCCGGCGGTGACGAATGCGGCGCCGGGGCTCACCATCACGCTCAGCGATCCGGACGGCCATCAGTCGTCGGTGTTGATTGATGTGAGTGGGCTGGCGAAACGGCTCAACTAGCGCGGCTGGGCGTGCTATATTGAAGGTACTTATGGTTATAAAGCGGTTTGGGATGAGGCTGACGGGGGTCAAGACAGGGCGCGAGCGAGGCGACACGCTGGTGGAGGTGGTGATCGCGCTGGCGATTTTGGCGTTTGTGCTGCTGGGCGCGACGCTGGTGGCCACGAGCGCCTTCCGCACCGGCCAGACGGCCCGGGAGCGCACGCAGGTGTCGAATGAGGCCCAGCGCCAAATGGAGGCGCTGCGGAGCTTTCGCGACAACCATACCTGGGATGAGTTTCGGGTGGGTGTGGGTGCATCGTACCCGGGGGTAGACAACGTGCCGGTAACACCGTGCCGATTTGACGCTACCAAGCACTGCTTCCACATGGAGACGCAGGCAGTGGGGGCAAATACGGAATTTGTGCCGGTGACGGGTTCTACGGTGGGTTCGGTGCCTACTTCGACTATTGAGATTTGGGCCGACAATTCGGCGGCGGCGATCACAGCGCGGCCGTGCAACTATGACTTTGAGCTGCACTATAGCTTCCAGACGCTCGGCGGGGGCGTGCCGGCCCAAAACCACATCCGTACGCGGTTGGCGAATTTGAAATACGTGCTGCCGGCGGTGGGTCCGGGGACATGTCTATGAGGCGGCAGGTGGCGCAGCAGCGGGGGTTTACGCTCGTTGAGCTCTTGGTGGCAATGGCGGTTTTTGGCTTCATGCTGCTTATAGTGGTATCGGGGTTCATCAATATCGTGCATCTGCACAATCAGGCGCTGGCGTCGAACGTGGCGCAGGACAACGCTCGCACGGCCATGGCTGAGCTGGTGCGCTCGGTGCGCGATAGTGCCGGCGTGGTGGGCGCGCCGGGAGCTGGGCCGTCGGGGACGTTGTGCCTGAGCCAGCTCGGCGGAACGCTGCGGGGGTATTATTTGAACGCGGGGGTGTTGACGCGGTCGGATAATTGCACCACGCCGCGGATAAATCCGGTAGCGATCACCAATGATGTGGTGCAGGTGACGAACTTTGTGGCCACGGTGGAGTCATCGGGGCCGGAGGTGGTGAAGCCCGAGATTAAGCTGACGGTAACCCTTGGCAGCCGCAATGGCACCACCGCGGGTGCCGGAGCGGCGCTGGCCTGCAACAATACCAATCAAGACCGGACATTTTGCTCAGTCGTAACCTTAACCTCGGGGGCGGTGCCGCGATGATAAAACAATCTGAAAATGGCTTTGTGTCGCTATTAACCTGCATCATGCTGAGCTTGCTGCTGCTCGTGATCACGATTAGTATGGCGTCGCTGCAGTCGCTGCAGCTGCGCAAGGCTGAGGATTCGGAGCAGACGCTGCGGGCCTATTACTCGGCGGAAGCGGGCGTGGAAGATGCGGTGAGCAAGGTGCTCAGCAAGACGATTGCTCAGGGCGTGGGCGACAACACCTGCAACGCTTCGACGGGATTTGATGCGAGCGGCGCAGCCGAGTGGACCTGCCAGTACGTGAGCTTTTCGGGCAATCCGACGGGTAAGCTTGATCACCCGGATTCGGCCAAAACGGTGGATCCGCTCAATGTGCCATACCAGAGCGTAATCATTGAGTGGAATCAATCGACCAACATTGCGGCGGCGTTCCATAATCGGCCGGCCCTGTTGGGCGGCACGTTCCCCACGGCGGCCGCGTATGCTTCTTCGCCGTTTGATCCGCCGCTCGAACTAGCGGTGCTGGAGTATCCGTCGGGTGGGTTTGGGTCAAACCAAGTGTGTACGCGGCCGGGAGTGCCGGCGGGATGCCAGGCGCTGCTGCAGAATCTGGTGTTGGTGCCCGAGGGTGGGGCGGTCAGCACGGTGGCTTACGGCACGTTGCTGGGGCATGGCCCGTGGAACGGCAATTGCGGCAACCTGGGGCGCACCTATAGCCCCGGCGGCTTGACGCTCACGGGCTATAATTGCTACGCGGTACTGACGGGGCTCAGCGCCGCCAAAAATTATTTGTTTCGGCTGAGGTCGCGGTATGCGGCATCGTCGTATCGCATGACATTCCGTTCGGGTCCGAATGGCACGGGCGCTACGGTGACGGTGCCGGACGGTACGGCCACGATTGATGTGACGGCGCGGGCGGGTCAGACGTTCCGGCGGGTGATTTCCAAGCTGCCGCTCAATAAAAGTGCGGCTTCGATGCTCAACTTTGTGATTTATTCGGATACGGATGTGTGCAAAAACTTTGATGTGATCGACAACGTGCCGTCGGCGCCGCCGGCCTGCTGATTACTCGGCCGGGGGTTTGCGGCTGTGGAATTTCTCGTGGACGGCTTTGAGTTGCGGATCGGTGATGTGGGTGTAGATCTGGGTGGTGGCAATGTTGGCGTGGCCGAGCAGGCCTTGCACGCTGCGGATGTCGGCGCCGTTGATGAGCAGGTCGGTGGCGAAGCTGTGGCGCAGGGTGTGGGGCGTGACGTCTTTGGTGATGCCGGCCGCCTGGGCGTAGCGTTTCACGAGGCGTTGCACGCTGCGGACGGTGAGGCGGGTGTAGCCGGCTTCGGTGCCGTCCTGGGAGCCGGAGTAGTGGATGAATAGCGGCTTGAAGGCGTCGCGCCGGCTCTCGAGGTAGCGGCTGATCCAATCGGCGGCTTGGGGTGAGATGAAGATGGGGCGGTCTTTTTGGCCTTTGCCGCGAACCATAAACTCGCGGCGTTCGAGGTTGATGTGGTCGGTGTTGAGGTCGACGAGCTCGCTGACGCGGAGGCCGCCGCTAAAAAGCAGCTCGATGACGGCGCGGTCGCGCAGGCCCACGGGATTGGAGGTGTCGATGGCTGCGAGCAGGCGGTCGACCTCGTCGGTTTCGAGAAAGGTGACTTTGGGCCGGGTGACCTTGGCGAGCTCGATTTTGGCGCTGTCGAGGGCTTTGATGTCGCGCTTGGCGAGGTATTTGAGGAAGCTGCGGAGCGCTATGAGGTGGTAATTTTGGGTGGTTTTCGTGAGTTCGTGGCCGGTGATGTCCTTGGTGCGGTTGAGGTGGAGGCGCCATTGGCGGACCATTTCGGCGTCGAGCCTAGCGATATCACAGTCGTCGGCGAATTCGACGAGGCGCTGGAGATAATGGTCGTAATTGCTAATGGTTTTTTGCGAGCGGTTTTGCTCGATCTCGAGGTGCTCGAGAAAGTCGTTTACGAGTTCGGAGAGGTGGAGTTCGGCCATGCTTTCAGGATAACACGGCACCCAGTTTTTTCAGGGCCTGTTCGGCAAGGTGGTTTTATCGAAATTACTACCTTTTTAGGTACTATCCAAAAAGGTAGTAATTTCGGAAATAGTGGTCTCCGTGGGTCGGGAGAAGGGTGGGTAGGTCCGAGGTAGAGTACAATCGGGTTATGGATACTGTGGTGATGAGGCCGGTGATTGTGAAGGCGGTGGTGGTGTGCCTGGCGATTGCGGTGGCGCCGTGGCTGAGTGGGGGGCAGGAGCCGCTGGCAATGCTCATTAGTGGCTTTGCATTGCTGTTGGGGGCGCTCCTTGTGGGTCGTCAGGCGGAAACGCGGCTGCTCAAGCGCGGGCCCTTGGTGGTGGTGTTTGGCCTGCTCATCGGCTTGGCATTATTGTCTTTGCTTTGGACGGCCAATCGGTATTCGACGGCGGTGTGGGTGGTTCAGTGGGTAATGGCGGCGCTGGCTTTTCGCCTCGCTTATAGTATATCGGGCGATGAAGTGGGTAGAAAATGGCTCGTAAATGCCTACGTAATCTCGGCGGGTGTGTTTGCCTTGGCGGCCATTTGGATGTATCTCACGAGTGAGTATGGTCGCCTCACGGGTACGTTTTACTGGGCTAACCCAGCGGCGGCGTATTTGATACCGGCCGTGGTGTGGGGCGTTGATCAGATTCGGCGGCGGGAGCGGAGCCGTGGCTTGTACGGGTGGTTGGCGGCGACCGCAGTGTTTTTGGCAGCCTTTTTGTTGACCGATTCGCGGGCGGCGAGCGCTGTGTTGATAGTTGTTGTTCTGCTGTATTTGCTTTTGGTAAAGCTCAATCGGAGTTTTTGGATAAAATTTGTGTTCACTGTGGTGGTCGCCGTGGGACTGAGCTACGGGTTGGTTCGGGTGAGTACTTTGACGGACCAGCATACGGCTAAAGTGGCCCCGGGATCGCGGTTTAGTGAGGCGGTGAAGGGTGAGTCGAGCAGTGGTAGCGACCGGCTGCGGTTTCTGAGTAGCGCGCTCAATATGTGGTTTGAGCACCCAGTGCTCGGGGTGGGTGCCGGAACCTATGGCGATGTGCATCCGAGCTACCAGCAGCGGGTGGTGAGCGCCAGTACCAGCGCTCACAACGTGTACGTGCAGGTGTTGGCGGAATTGGGGTTGCCCGGGGCGATGCTGCTGGCGGGGTTGTTGCTGACCTTGCTGCTGGGTTCGCTGCGGGGGCTGGTGCGGCGGCCGGAGCTGGTGCCGGTGGCACTGGGTACCTTGGGTTTGTTGATGCATATGGGTTTGGATATCGATGTGCGTTATCCGGCCCTTCTGGGTTTGGTGGGTGTGTTTTTTGGCTTGATGTACGCTCAAGGCAAAACTAGGTGGGTAAGACCTGGCTGGAAATGGCCGCTGGTGGCGCTGGTGGCGGTGGCGCCGTTGGTGAACTTGTACCTGAGCGATACTTGGGCCAACCGGGCCAAGGCGGTGCAGGCGGACGATGATTACGAGCTAGCTGCGCAGGACTTCGCTCGGGCGCAGCAGGGGTGGGTGTTTAATCCCGACTATGTGAGCGCGGAGGGGATTAATCTGTACACGATGGCGAGCTTGTATCCGGAAGGTCGGCAGACGGGGTACCAGGCGGCGCTGGAGCGGGCGCGGCGGGCGGAGGCGCTGGATCGCTACGACGGCCAGCATCATCAGCTGGAGGGCCGGGTGTTGGCGGCCATGGGTGACGCGAAGGGTGCGGCGGCGGCGTTTCGGCGGGCGCTGGCGCTCGATCGCTTTAATCATCCGGATTACGCGCTCGATCTGGCGGCGCTCTTGATGCGCGAGAATCAGCCGGCGGAGGCGCTGCAGGTGGCGGAGGCCATGCTGGCGCAGTATCCGCCCGAGGTGGTGAGCAATCGTGGCTCGGACGAGACGGTGGCGCCGACCTTGGCCAATCTGGAGGCGCTCCGGGGTAATGTGTACCTCGGCCAGGGGGATTTGGACCGCGCTGGGGCAGCGGCCGACCGGGCGCTCAAGCTTGATCCGCAGAGTTTGCGGGGGCGGGCTTTGAAACATCAGGTTGAGACCCTTATAATGCGGTAGATGCATTTGACTCAAATCGCAATAGATTTGCTTTCGCAGCTGGGCTATGGCGGCCTGGCGGCGGGCTTGGTGCTCGATAGCTTTGGCGTGCCGTTGCCCTCAGAGGTGCTGTTGGTGCTCGGTGGCACGTTATCGGCTTCGGGCCGGTTTAATGTGTGGGCGGTGTTTACGATTGGCACGCTGGCCCAGCTGGCGGGAGGGCTGATTGGTTATGCGTTGGGCCGGTACGGCGGGTTGCCGTTGCTGGAGCGGTACGGCAAGTATGTGCTGATTTCGAAGCGTGATTTGGCGCGGACACACGCGGCTTTTGAGAAATACGGCCCCTGGATGACGATGCTCGGCCGCTGCTTGCCGGTGGTGCGGGGGCTGATTGCGTATCCGGCGGGTATTGCGGGGATGCGGCTCGATCGGTTTATCATCTATACGACGCTGGGTTCGGCGGTGTGGAGCGCTTTGTTTGTGTGGATAGGGTTTACGGTGGGCGGTAATTTGACGCAGATCGAGCAGCAAATGGGCCGGCTATCGATCTTCGTGGTGGTGCTCGGGGTGGCAGTGGTATTGTGGCATTTTCGGGAGCCATTGCAGCGATGGTGGGCGCGAGGCAAGACAGATAAGGGAGATAGGCAGGTATGAAAGTTGCAGAGACGACACTCGAGAATGGGCTGAGGATCGTGACGGCTAGCTTGGCCGATGCGCATAGTGTGACGGTGAACATTGTAGTGGGTACGGGTTCGCGTTTTGAGGAGTTTACGAAAAATGGTGGTGTGTCGCACTTTTTGGAACACTTGTTGTTTAAGGGGTCGCAAAAATATCCGTCGGCGCAAATTATCGCCGAGACCGTGGATGCAGTGGGCGGCTACAATAATGCTTACACGACCGAGGATGTGACGTCGTATTACATCAAGGTGCCGGCGCGACACCTTGACCTGGCGCTCGATATTTTGGCAGATATGGTGAAGACGCCACTGCTGGACGCTGAGGAAATTGATCGTGAACGGGGGGTGATCATCGAGGAAATGAATGTGTTTCGGGATGATCCGTCGCGGCAAATCGGTATGCTTGTGCCGAGTTTGATTTTCCCGAATAATCCCTTGGGCGGCGACATTTTGGGTACCGAAGAGGTGATTAAATCGATCCCGCGCGCGGCGATTGCCGGGTATTTGGGCGAGCGCTACCGTCCCAACAACCTGGTGGTGGCGGTGGCTGGAGCGGTGGATCACGAGGAGGCGGTGGCCAAGATCCGCGCGAGCTTGGGTGACATGACGTCGGGCGAGCTGGCTACGTTTAAGCCAGTGGCGGACGGGCTTGATCGCGATCTGGTGGTCGCGCACGCCAAGCCGACGGCGCAGGCGCACTTTATGGTGGCGGCGCGCGGCTACGCCTACGAGGATGCCGATGAACCGACGGCGCGGCTGGTGGCGGCGATACTGGGCCGCGGTATGAGCTCGCGGCTGTTTTTGAACGTGCGCGAGCGGCAGGGGCTGGCGTACAGCGTGTTTGCGGAGACGAATTCATTTGTGGATACGGGGTTGTTTGAGGCTTACGCCGGTGTTAATCTCGATAAGATCCAGCAGGCGCTGGATTCGGTGCTGCATGAGCTGGAGGTGATTCGTCACGAGGAGCCGGCGGCGGCCGAGCTCGATAAGGCCAAGCAACAGTTGATAGCGGGACTCGAAATGAGCCTGGAGAGCAATAGTAATATTGCGGACCGGATCGGTACGCAGCTGGTGCTGCTGGGCAGGGTGAGGACGATCGAGGACAGCATTGCGCGCATTGAGGCGGTGAAGGCGGCGGATATTCGGCGGGTGGCGGCGGCGATGCTCGATCCCCAGCGCTTGCGGTTTGCGATTATTGCGCCGGAGCCAGACCCGGTGGCGGCGCATTTTGTGGAATATTTAGGCAAATTTAAGGAGAAATCATAACGTTATGGAACAGACTTTAATTGTAGTGAAGCCCGATGGGGTGCAGCGTTCGCTCGTGGGACGACTGTTGCAGCGGTTTGAGGATGCGGGGCTCAAAATTGTGGGCATGAAGATGGTGTGGATTGATGATAACTTTGCTAAAAAGCATTACTTTGATCTGGCCGAGCGCCGGGGTGAGCACGTGCTCAAAAACATGGTGGACTTGATGACTGAGGGGCCGGTGGTGGCAGTGGTGCTGGAGGGCGTGGAGGCCGTGGAGAATGTGCGGCGCATTGTGGGCTCTACGGAGCCAAAATCGGCTGCGCCCGGGACGATTCGCGGCGATTTTGCGCATCACAGCTTCTCGTACACGGATGAGAAGCAGCAGGGGATTCGGAATTTGATCCACGCCTCGGGGAATGTGGCTGAGGCCAAGCAAGAGGTGGAGCTGTGGTTTGAGGATGGCGAGTTGCACGGGTACCGGACTGATCAGGATAAGCATCACGGGTTTTAGGTTCGCTGCGGCTTAGGGGTTCAATGGGCCGATCGCGGTGAAGCGGTCGGCCCATTGAGGCTCCGGCGGAACCGAAGCCTCTCTCTGTGAAAGCAGAGGACGCTACCCCTTACTGGGCCGTGGCGGTGTGCGCCGGGGGCGGCCTAGTGCGGGGTGCTGACGAGCTGGCCGTTCTGGCGCAGCTCCTCGTCGATCTCGTGGGTGGCGAGCTTGATACCTAGGTCACGGACCTCCTTGATGAGGAGCTGCTCGTCGCGCCGGCGGGCGCTCTGGCAGAAGGTGTACTGGAGTACATTGACGCGCTTGCTTCGGTGTTTGGGGTGAGCGTCCGGGACCTCCCGCTGGAGCCAGACCTGGTAGTGCTGGTCCGGCGTCTGCGGCTGCACGGTGGCGACGAGGATGGTGTCGCCCATCGTGATGGTCGCGAGGGCCTGCTCCAGCCAGGCGTGGTCGGCGGCGAGGGTCGCCGGGTCCACCGGGAGCTGGAAGGCGGCCCGGGCTTGGTTGGGGCAGGTGTCGTGGCCTTGCCACGCGAGGGCCTGCGGGTCGAGCAGCGGGTGCGGAACCACGGCAGTGGGCTTCCGCGACAGCGTGGGTCATGCATTCTCCAATCGGAGAGATTGTTCGGGCGATCCGAACCTTCTTATGGTAATACGCGGGTAGGGATTTGAGAATTATTACTTGGTGCCCCAGGAGGGAATCGAACCCCCGACGCTCTCCTTAGGACGGAGACGCTCTATCCACTGAGCTACTGAGGCGTGGCTGGATGTGATTATATCAGAGACCGGCGGGGTGGGGTGTACAATCGGAGCATGAGCAAAGACGCGGCGTCTCAGGTGGTCGAAAAGCAGTTTCCGGGGCAGCATGCAGGTGAGACGGTGGAGCTGGTGTTTCGCCAGCATCCGCTGGTGATGCGCAAAGCGTTGATTTTGGGCTTGGTGGCAATACTTTTGGCGGTGCTGCCGTTGGATTTTCCGCAGGTTTATACCGTGAGCTGGGTGTCGGGGGTGGTGCTGAAGGTGATGTGGGCGGTGATTGCGGCGGTGTTGGCGGCCTGGTTTTATCGTTGGGTGGGGTGGTATTACACGCTCTATATTGTGACCGACCGGCGGATTCTGGCCATTCGGCAGCAGGGGTTTTTTAACCGTAAGGTCGACGAGTGGCAGCTGGAGGGAATTCAGAATGTTAATTATGAGATCGGCGGGTTGCAGGCGGTGCTATTTAGCTATGGCGACATTACGGCGCGGACATACATTGGTGATCTGGTGATGAAAACGATTCACAAGCCGGCCGAGATACACGCGCAGCTGGTGGATGCGGTGCGGCGGGCTGGCGGCGGGTCGACACAGCTGCCCAACTAAGTTAGCATGGTATCCATATAAATGCCGTACGCGCTGGAGTTTGGGCGTGTTCGGGTGAGGAGTTGTTTTGCCCAGGAAAGATGAGGATGCTGTGAAGGACGAGTCAAAGGCGATGGACCCAGTGCGCAAGAAGGCGGAGCCAAAGCCGGAGGCCGCGAAGCCGGTGAAGGCCGATAAGCCGGATGAGCCGGCGCCGAAGGTGGCTGACGTGCCGGAGGCCGAGCCTGCTGAGGCGATAGACCGGCCGGCGAAGGCGCGCGACGTGCGCGGCTTGGCCATCAAGGTGGCGGCCGTGGTCGTGGGACTGGCGGCCGTGGTTGTGGTGGTCTTTGGTGTGTTGGTGTACGGCTACTCCAGCGAAAACCAGGCAGTAAAGTCGGTGGCGGCATTGGTGCCGTACCCGGTGGAGCGCGTGAACGGGCATTTTGTGACGTACCATGATTATTTGTTTGAGGTGGATGCCAACAAGCGGGCATACCAAAACAACGCTAAGCTCAACAACCAGCCGGCGGTGGACTTTAAATCGGCGGACGGTAAGAAGCTGGTGGTGCAAATTAAGCAGCATGCGCTCGATAAATTGACGGGTGATTCGCTTACAGCTCAATTGGCCTCGCAGAAAAAGGTGAAAGTGACCGATAAAGACGTCAACGATTCGCTGAATTTGCTCTACCAGCGTAGTGGCGGCAAGGATACGGTGCTCAAGACGCTTAATCAGCTGTACGGCTGGAGCTTCGAGGACCTCAAGGGGGTTTTGCGTAAGCTGCTGGTGCGGCAGAAGCTCGAAGAGAAGGTGACCTCCGATCCGGCGGCGGATGCGGCGGCGAAGACCAAGGCTCAGAACGTGCTCAAGGACATCAAGGGCGGCGCAGACTTTGGCGAATTGGCCAAGAAAAACTCGCAGGCTTCGGATGCGTCGAGTGGTGGCGATATTGGCTTCTTCACCAAGGGACAGTTGCCGGATGAATTGCAGAAAGCAGCCGAGGCTTTGCAGCCGGGCCAGGTTTCGGATCCGGTGAAAGACCAGTACGGATACGAGATTTTGAAGGTCGTGGAGAAGAAGGACGATGGCTCGATTCACGCGCTGCACATCTTGATCAAGACCGTGGATTTCGACGAATACTTCCAGGGCGAGCTCAAGAAGGCCAAGACGAACAAGTACATCAAGGTATAAGGGTTCGGGCATGGAGCTCATAGCGTGGCAGGAAGCGGCCGAGCGGCTCGCTCGCGGTGAGGTAGGGGTAATACCGACCGATACCCTCTACGGGATCGTGGGATCGGCCTTGAAGCCGGCGACGGTGGAGCGAATTTATGCTCTGCGGAAGCGAGAACTCGATAATCCGATGATCGTGTTGATAGGTGATTGGACGGACCTCGATAGGTTTCATGCGGTCTTGCCGCCTCAGGCGCGAGCCTTGCTAGAGCGGGTTTGGCCGGGGCCGGTGAGCGTGGTCGTGCCGGTGGCCGATGCGGGGTGGCAGTATTTGCATCGGGGCAAACAGAGCATCGCGTTTCGGATGCCGGCCAAGCCGGAGCTTTTGGCTTTGCTGAAGCAAGCTGGCCCAGTGGTGGCGCCGAGTGCCAATTTGGCGGGAGAGACGCCCTCGGTGACGGTGGCGGAGGCACAGGCTTACTTCGGCGACGAGGTGTTTTATGTGGACGAGGGGAGGCTTGAGAATTCGGCTTCGGCGCTGGTGGATGCGCGGACCGATCCGCCGCGAATTTTGCGCCCGGCGCCCGGCTTTGGGCTACAATAGGGCTCATGAGCCGTGCGAAATATGGGGTGGATATTTTGGGGGACGACGGCGTGGAGGTGGCGATGGGACTGCATTCGGATCAGTTTTCGCCCACGCTTAAGGGGCTGTGGCCGAGTTTGTGGGCGTGGTGTGAGGCGGCAGCGTAGCTCTAGCGGGTTCACGAGCGGCGCTATCAATTGCCTTGCTGGGGTAAAGCTGGTAAGATGAGACGGTTTTACGGTCTGGGCTCGTGGTGTAGAGGCCTAACATGCCTCCCTGTCACGGAGGAGATCGCCGGTTCGAATCCGGTCGAGCCCGCCAATTGCAATTATTCGTTTTTTGTGATGTAATGTGACGACTGCTCAGCTTTTGAGCGGTCGTTCTTCGATACGGTGCTGTCTGGCACCACGACACACGCGGGTAAGCTCGCGGGAAATGGACCAGAGATGCGTGTTCTCGGCTCAACCATGGCGTTCGTCGGCGGAGTCATCGCTATCGGCGACCGTGCTCCGGCGTTCGGTGTACTTCTGGGGATTGCGGGGATCATTATCCTCGTGGTTTTCAGCCGTCGGCGTCGCCAGTCCCGTCAGTCCCGCTAAATCCGGATTAAGCGGAGACGAAGGATCGTGCGCGAGTTCTTCTGTTTTTTCGGTCTAATAGGTGGGCCTGTCGGGCTCTATCTCCATGTTCCGGTCATCGTGTGCATGGTGGTGTTCCTACTCGGCCTCGCCTTGATTCCGAAGGAATAGACTCTGTCGTCAATCTCGAGGAGGGGAGCTGTGGAGAGGCTTGTACGGTACGGGCTGGGGCGGCTGGTGGCGTTTCTGAGGAGTTTCGGCTTCTCGGAGGGTGGCACGGTCGTACGCCAAGAGGCTGTGCGGGCGCATGAGACCCGTGCGCGAATCAGCGCGCTGTCGGGGCCATGGCTGGGATGTACGCGCCGGGGACGCCAGTCGTGGTAGTTCCAGGCGAGACGGTACCGCCCACCTATCGGCTTCGGATCCGCAATCTGCGGGGCCTGGAGCGCTGGGTGAAGGTGGATCCGGATACGCTCGCGGAGCATCTGCCGGGCACAATGTATTCCCCGTATTCGCCGAGGTAGGCTACTGCCTGCCTCGAGCCTCCGCGGGTCTCCCGCTCTCCGTCGGTGGAGCGGGAGACCCGGCCGGGGGTTTTTCGTTATTTTGATACGACGTTTGGCAGGTATAATGCTGATATGACAAGGCTTGATGCACTGATTTCGGATGCCGACGGCACGCTGATTGATACGGTTTATATGGTGCGGCACGGGCTGTACGAGACTGCGCGGCGGTATCTGACGGGCTACGGGGTGCCGGTGGGCGAGATACCGAGCTACGAGGGGTATCAGACCCAGCTGGAGGAGGTGCTGGGTGGGAGCGCACGGGATAGCCTGGAGCGGGTGGTGCGTCGGCTGTATGAGGCGGCGCCGCATCATTTGGAGGGAATTGATTATGAGGCGCTGAATGCGTTGCTCGATCCGATTCAAGATGAGCTGGCGCCGCGGTTTGTGAAGGCGTACCCCGGAGCTGATGCGTTGCTGCGGAAGTTGGGTGAGGCTGGCATGGGGCTCGGGATTGTAACGAGTGGCACGCGATATCAGGTAGTGCGCAATTTTGGCTTGGCGTTGGCACAATTGGGTTGCGAGCAATTGTATCTGGAGGAGGGGACGAGTGATGTTGATAAACTTGAGCGGCTTGAGGCCGCTGTGGCGCAGGTATTTGGCATCGACCGGGTGGCGATAATCACCTGCGAGCAAATCAGCGTAGGCAAGCCGGACCCGCAGGGCGTGCACGAGGCGGCGCGGCGGCTGAGCGCAGCGCCGGAGCGGTGCGCGATGATGGGCGACCACGGTGTGGATATGGCGGCTGGAGCGGCGGCTGGGTTGCCGGTGCGGGTGGCGGTGACGCACGGCCTCGGGGCAGCGCCGGCGCTGCGGGCGGCGGGGGCTACGGCGGTGGTGGACGATTTGGCCGCCGTGCCGGGGCTTTTGGGGTTAGACTAGCTACAAGGAGACTTTGAGGATGGCGAAGACGGATCAGCATGATTTTAGTGAGCTCAGCGCGGTGTACATAAACGCTACGCTCAAGCGCTCGCCAGAGGTGAGTAACACTGATGGCTTGCTCGAAAAGAGCCGGGCCATTATGAACAAGCACGGGGTGAAGACAGAAGTGATTCGGGCGGTTGATCACGATATTGCGACCGGCGTGTGGCCGGATATGCGCGAACATGGCTGGGAGACCGACGAGTGGCCCGAGATCGCGGCGAAGGTGATGGCGGCGGATATTTTGGTGCTGTGTGGGCCGATTTGGCTGGGCGACAATAGTTCGGTGATGAAGCGGGTGATCGAGCGTCTGTACGCGGGCTCGAGCGAACTCAACGAGGCTGGGCAGTACGCGTATTATGGCCGGGTTGGAGGCTGTATTATTACGGGCAATGAGGATGGTGTGAAGCATTGTGCTATGAATGTGTTGTATAGTTTGCAACATTTGGGGTATGTAATTCCCCCTCAAGCGGATGCTGGCTGGGTGGGGCCGGCGGGTCCGGGACCGTCGTATTTGGACGCGGGATCGGGTGGTCCGGAGAACGATTTTACCAATCGCAACACGACGTTTATGACCTGGAACCTGATGCATCTAGCAAAGATGCTGCGGGAGGGCGGGGGAATTCCGGCTTATGGCAACCAACGCAGTGCTTGGGATGCGGGGTCACGGTTTGATTTTGAGAATCCGGAATACCGCTAAGGCGATTTGGGGAATTGAATCAATTTTGTGTTCAATAATTCAGTCAGACTGGCGACGGATTTTGCCTTGGCAGAGCTAAATTCTGCTTGGCTGACGAATCCGGTGGTGACGCCGATGAAGTGGAGGCCGGCGCCGATGGCGGCGTAGTAGTCGCTGAGGGCGTCGCCAACGTAAAGGATGTTTTGTGGCTTAATGCCGCGCTTTTGGAGCAAGTGGAGAGCTGGATCGAAAACGCCGGGATCGGGTTTGTGGACCGGGGTGTCTTCGGAGCCCTGGACGAAGAGGAAGTGGCTGGGGTCGAAGCCGAAGCGCTTGATGTCGGGCTCAATCATGTCGCGGGTCATGGCGCTGAGGACACCAAGCGGCAAGCCGGCGGCGTGGAGGCGCTTGATGGTGACGAGGGCATCGGGCTGAAGCGTTTTCCGGAAGCGGTGTTCAATGGAGAAATTGGCGGCGCGCATGTTTTCCAATGTGTCGGCGTGTTGGTAGAGGAGCGGGATCATGTCGTTGAACGGCATCCCCCAGTGTTTGCCGAGCGTTTCGTCGGTGAGTTTGAGGCCGTAGAATTCCTTGGCCGTGGCTTTGTGGTGGGCCCATTTGATGCGGCCGGAGCGCACGAGGGTGTCGTCGAAGTCGAAGATTATGGCTTGATAGTGGTGGGCTGGCATGGGCTCATTGTATAATGAACCAGATAACAAAGCAGGTAGGCGCATGGCGGACGTGATGATTGGGCAACTGGGGGAAGCGAGCGAGGCGGCGGCGGAGCAATTGGGGGCTTTGATGCAGCAGCTGACGGCCAATGCCCAGCCGTTGGATGTGGATCGGTTGCGGACGATCGTGGAGGCCTCGGCGCTGTATGTGGCCAAGGCCGATGGACGGATCATTGGGACGGTTTGTCGGATTGATCTGCGCCACCCGGTGCGCACGAAGTGCTGGATCGAAGACTTAGTGGTCGATAGCGAATTTCGCGGCCAGGGGATCGCGCGTAGGCTCATGGAGGCGGCGATCGCCGGCGCGCCGGAGGAGGCGGTGTCGGTGAATTTGAACTCGAATGTGGCGCGCACTGAGTCGCACCGGCTATATCAGAAGCTGGGGTTTGCGGTGCGCGAAGAAACTCGGATTTGGCTGCTCAAACTGCCGCGCTAATGGTTGCCTTGGTTGGCCTGGACGACCTTGGAGCGGTCGGTGAAGTAGGTGCGGTAGTAGTCTTCGAGGGCCGGCGGAAGGTGCTGATACTCGGTGCCGAGAAGGGCATGGGCCTCGTCGAGCCGGTCCTCGGGGCTGGGCTGGTCGTCGAGTTCGGCTTCGGTGCCGAGAATGGCGTTTTGCTCGACGGCTTGGTTGAGCAAGGGCGCGAGGGTGTCTTTTTGGCTTTGGGGAAGGCGTCGGTAGGCTAGGTGGAGCATTTCGTGGGTGGCGGTGACGATCGTTTGCTGAGGGCGGGTGGAGTCGTCGTAGATGAAGGCTTGGCCTTGGCGGGTGAGGCAGCCGAGCCGCTCGGTGTCGCAGTGGGCGTCGACAGCGGTCTTGGTGTCGAACTTAGGGTTGGTGCGATAGAGCAGGTGCCGGCCGGTGTCGCTGAGGCCGGCGTCGGTGGCGATGAGGGTGGTTTTGGCGTCTGGGGTATACTGCCAGAAAAAGAGGCTATCGGTGATAGTGGTGCGGTTGAGGGCGGCTCCGCCGATGACAACGGCTAGCGTGAGCACAAACAGGAGGTCGAAGGTGCGGCTAGTGTGAAAACGTGCCATCTTGCTGCCGAGCATAGCACGAAAACGCAGGTCATAGCGTAAGCTTTTTGGTATGATTGTGGTATGCTTAGAGGGTAATTGTTGGGCGCTAACGTGGATCAACCAAGACCGACTCGAAGAATGACCGACATGGGCCCGCGCCGCATGGATGGCTTTGGGGGGCCACCCCGGCCAGCTGGGGCGCGACCGATAGCGACGGGTGCGCAGCCGGTGACGAGGCCGGCGGCGGTGCGTCCAGCGCGCGCACAAGCGCCGGCGCAGCCGGTGGCGCGTCCGGTGCGGAGCGTCGATCCCCGTACTACCGCGGTTCAGCCTTCTGCGCAGCCGGTAGCCCAGAGTCGTCGTGGCAGCTGGTCGGTGGTGCTGCAGTTCGTGATCGGATTGGTCGTAATTGTGGCCGTAGCGGGTGCGATTGTCTGGCTTTACATTAAGTATTACCAGCAGTAAGACTTGATGGGAAGAAATGCCGCAACCTTTGTTGGGGTATTGATGCTGGCTTTGTTGGCCGGTGTTTTGGCGGAGGCGACTTTGGCGTTGGGGCGCCGGGGGAGCTTGTCGAACGATAATTTACTGCGGCCGGCGGCGACGGCTAGTCCGACTCCGACGGCCTCTTCTACTCCCAGCCCGACGTTGGTGCCGGTCGTGGCGCCGACCGCAGCGGCGACGCCCGTTCCGACCCCGGCAACGCCAACCGCGACTACGAATTCATTTGTGCATATGCGGAGCGGTAAATCGACTGCTACGCCGATTTTGACTGATTTGAACGGGGGAACGGTGGTGGAATTGCTGCCGGATAGTGATTCGCAGTGGCAACAGGTGCGCTACGGTGGTCTCACGGGGTATGTGTTTAAGACGTATTTGGCGTATTGAGCGGCGGTGAATCGACAAAACAATCGAGCTTATGACCGTAAGCTTTGTGATATGTACTGATGTTCGGTCCGGCATCGGCTGCAATACTGGCCTCATAATCATGAGTGAGGGTGGTACCGTGAGCCGTTCAAGAATTCGCAAGATAAAGTCTGAAAACGTTCAAGTACAGCAACAGGATCTGTACGATGTGTTTTATATGAGCCCCGATGAGGCCAAGCGGGCACTTGAGCAAAAGTATGAGTTTTTGGCGGAACGCTACGAGCGTAAATTCCCGAAGCACAAGGGTTTGACCTAGCCGAAATTGGGCTAGGGGCGAGTGATTTGCTGGAGGGCGTTCATGAACGCAGCCTCTTTGAGTGAGACCTTGGCCTTGGCGGCGGTTTTGATGGTGGCGTCGATGGCGGGAATGAGGTGGTCTGCAAGCTGCGCATTGACGCGCGCTTCGCTCCAATGCTCGCCGGCGAGATTTTGCTGCCATTCAAGGTAGCTCACGATGACGCCGCCGGCATTGGCGATGATGTCGGGCAAGATAACGGTGCCGGCGGGCGTGAGATGGTCGCTGGCGATGAGGCTGACGGGGCCGTTGGCCAGCTCGACGATGAGCTTGGCTTTGACACGGCGCAGGTTGGACTCGATGACGGCGTCGCCGAGGGCGGCGAGCACGAGGACGTCCACGTCTTGGGCGATGAGGTCGGCGGCCGGCAGGGCGGTGATGGCGGGTGAATGCAGGTCGGCGAAGCGGCGGCCGGCCTGCTTGAACTGGGCGAGTTCGACGGCATCGAGCCCAGCGGGGTCGACCAGGGCGGCGCTGGTGTCGCTGGCCGCGACGAGGCGCCACAGCGGTTGCTCGGCGGCGGCGATGGTGGCAAAGAAGGCGCCGACGTTGCCAAATCCCTGGACGGCGACGGTGAGCTGGCGGTCTGATTGGCCGGTGAGCCGCAGGTATTCGGCGAGCGTGATGACCCCTCCGCGGCCCGTGGCAGCATCGCGGCCGAGGCTGCCGCCGGCGCCGAGGCTTTTGCCCGTGAAGCTGGCCGAGGTGGTATCGCCGGTGAGACGGGCAAATTCGTCGACCATCCAGTCGATGATGCGGGCGTTGGTGTTGACGTCGGGTGCGGGGACGTCTTTGTGGGGGCCGATGTGGAGCGCGAGGTGGTGGGCGTAGGCTCGGCTGAGTTCCTCGAGCTCAGCGGCGTCGAGGCTGCGGGGGTCGACGGTGACGCCGCCTTTGCCGCCGCCCAGGGGCAGGCCGACGGCGGCGGTTTTGAGGCTCATGAGCGTGGCTAGAGCGCGGACTTCGTCGAGATCGACTTCGGGATGAAAGCGAATGCCGCCCTTGTAGGGGCCAAGGTGGTTGTTGTGTTGGATGCGATAGGCGGGGAATTTTTTGCCGTTTTTTAGCTCGATTTCGAATTGATGCTCGGCGTTGGGCTGCAGAAATTCGGCGAGGGCTTGATCGGACAGCCCCAGGCGATGGCCGGCCCGGCTGATAAGGGATTGCGCAGTACTTAGCATGTTCATAGGATAGCAAATCTGGTGGGCTCTGGAAAAGCGGGTCCGAATTTGCTAATCTATCCTGGTCATGCGCCGTCGTGTGCCGATGTAGCTCAGTTGGTAGAGCAGTGCTTTCGTAAAGCAAAGGTCATGGGTTCGAGTCCCTTCATCGGCTCCATTTGCGGGCATAGTACATCGGTAGTATGCGACCTTCCCAAGGTTGAGAGGCAGGTTCGATTCCTGTTGCCCGCACCATTTGCATGGCAGGCGCGATACGCGTCTGTTTTTGTTTGTTGGGGTTTGGGATGGGGGCTTTGTAGAATTCCTAACAATTTTTATGCGTAAAATTTTTTAAGTAATTTTGATAGGATATAATTCTCTTATGGAATGGGAATCTCCTTTAGGTCTGGTCCAGGTTGACGCACTTTAGGATTGATTCGAGGGCAGAGTATTACGGCGATTTGGTTCGGCGGCTGCGGGTGTTGGGCGCTGGCGACCGCGCGGTGGTGGCGACGATGGCGCTGACGGCCGGTGAGCCGGCGGTGCGCCAGGTGTTCGAGGCGCTGGGGGTGGCAGCGCGGCATGGGGCGGATGTGCGCTTGGTGGTGGACGCGTTTGCTTTCATGTTTAATAGTCAAACGAGCAGATTGGGGCCGTTAGTGTGGGGCCGGGAGCCGGCGAGCGCTCGGAGCGGGCCGTTTGGCGATACGGGGGCGGCGCTGCGCGAGCTTGAGGCGGCGGGTGGTCGCTATGTGTTGGTCAACCGGCCGCGCCGGGTTCCTGCCAACCCATATGGGGGCCGTTCGCATATGAAGTATGCGGTGATAAATGATGATGTGTGGGTTGGGGGATGTAATTTTGACAACAGTGATCATCTAGATTTGATGGTGGGCTGGCGCGATCAAGCTGTGGCGAAGCTGCTGGTGGCGTTGACGGATCGGTTGTTTGCGACCGGTAGTGCGCGGTTGGCGGTGGGTGACGACGATGTGGTACGCGCGGTGGCACCCGGCGCGTGGTTGCTGCTGGATGCAGGAGTGGCGGGGCGGTCGGTGATTTATGATCGGGCGCTGGCGTTGATTGACGCGGCTCAGGAGTGGATCGTGATGACCTGTCAGTATTTTCCCAACGGCGAGACAGCGCGGCGGTTGCTGGCCGCGCATCGGCGCGGGGTGATGGTGAAGATTTTGTTTAACGATCCGGGCAAGCATGCCTGGCCGCATAACCTGGCGCATCGGGGGGTAATGACGGCTGGGCGATTGCGACTGCCGCCGAGCTTCTTTGAGCACGTCGTGGGGCGTGAGCAGGCGTTTTTGCACGCTAAGCTGCTGGCGAGCGAACGAGCAGCCATGATCGGCAGTCACAACTATGTGCCGGCGGGGGTGCGTCTGGGGACGGCGGAAATGGCTTTGGAAGTAGCCGGGCCGGAATTTGCGGATCGGGCGGTGGCGAAGATTTGGGATTTGGTGGATTCGGGTATACTGCCGATATGAAGTTGCGTGTACGCGATAAGATCATAGACCTCGACGAGCCTGTGATTATGGGAGTGCTGAACGTGACGCCGGACTCGTTTTCGGGCGATGGGGTGGTGGATGTAGCGGCGGCGTTGGAGCAAGCACGGGTGATGGTGGGTGAGGGCGCCCGGGTGATTGATGTGGGCGGTGAGAGTAGCCGTCCGGGTGCGCAAGCGGTGAGCTTGGATGAGGAGCTGCGGCGGGTGGTGCCGGTGGTGGAGCGATTGGCGCGCGAGACTACGGCGGTAATTTCAGTGGATACGGCGAAGCCCGAGGTGGCCCAGGCGGTGCTGGAGGCGGGTGCACATATCATTAACGACATTACGGGATTGCGCGATGAGCGCATGGCCGGCGTGGTGGCGAAGTATGGTGCGGCCGTGGTGCTCATGCATATGCAGGGAACGCCGGAGACGATGCAGCGTGACCCGCAGTACGATGACGTGGTGCGCGAGGTGGCGGAATTTTGGCGCCAGCGGACCCGGCGCGCACGAGCGGCCGGCGTGGGGGCCGACCAGATTGTGCTCGATCCGGGGATTGGTTTTGGCAAAACTATGGAGCACAATCTTGAGCTGCTGCGGGCGACGCGGAACTTGGTGGCGGAATTTCGCGAGCCGGTGTTGATTGGGGCTTCGCGAAAGGGATTTATCGGCCGGCTGACGGGTCATGAGGAGGCGCGCGATCGGGTGTTTGGGACGGTGGCCCTGACGGCGATGGTGGTGCGCGATGGAGCGGCGATGGTGCGGGTGCACGATGTGGCGGCTAATCTCGATGCGGTGAAGCTCGTGCAGGTCTGGCGTGATGAAAGAGATTAAGCTATCCGGCGGGGCCGTGAGTGCTCCGGTGAAGCTTGGGGATACGGTGCGCCGGAATGCTGGGCCGTGGACGCCGACGATTCACGCCTTGCTCGACTACCTCACCGAGCGTGGTTTGCGTGAGGCACCGCGCCCTCTGGGTATGGATGAACGCGGCCGCGAGATTTTGACCTATATGCCGGGAACGGCGGCGCACCGGCCCTGGCCTGAGGTTTTGAAAGATGCGGATGGGCTCGTGCAGATGACGCAGTGGCTGCGCCGGTATCATGATATGGTGGCGGATTTTGAGCCACCGGCGGAGGCTAGGTGGCGCATCGGTAAGGCCGGGAAGGCTCCGGGGCAAATTATTCGTCACGGTGATTTGGGGCCCTGGAATACGCTCTGGGAAGAGGGCCAACTGGTGGGAGTACTCGATTGGGATTTTGCTGAGCCGGGTGAGCGGATCACCGACGTGGCGCAGTTGGCGTGGTATTTTGCTCCGCTGCGGGGCGAGAAGGGCTGGCACGAAGCGGGCTTTGAGGTGCGGCCGGATTTTCGTGACCGGCTGACGGTGATGGTGCAGGGGTATGGTGATTTTACCGTGCCCGAAGTCCTCAGTGAGGTCGATAGGCTCCAGCAGACCGATATGCTGACGACGCAGCGGCTGGGGGGTGCGGGGGTGCATCCTTGGAATTTGTTTTACGAACGGGGCGGCATGGGGGTGCTTCGCGATGAGAACGCCTGGTTGCAGACCGTAAGGTGATATAATCGACCTCATGGAAGGACTGGCGCGGTTGCGTTCGCTGCGGCGGACTCTTCAAGAACGAATCAACCATGTGCTGAGTCAGCGCTTTTTTCATGATCGCATCAGCATGGCGGTATTGAGTATGGCGTTGGCGGTGAATGCGGCTGCCATCATTATGCTAGCGCTGCTGCTGCATCCGACGGAAAGTCAGGCGCCGGTGCATTTTTCGAGCTTTGCGTTGTTTGATCGATTGGGGCCTTGGTATTATCCGTTTGAGATTGCGTTGGTGGCCGTGGTAGTGACGGTGGTCAATACGGTGTTTGCGTACCATAGTTTTTTGCGTAGTCGGCTGGCGAGTTTCTTTTTGCTCGTGACTTCGCTGGTGGTGGCGGTGTTTGCGTTTATTATTGCGCAGGCGTTTGGGGCGGTACGGTGAAATATTACGACCGGCGAGGGTTTGTGCGGGCGTTGGAGATTTTTCCGGGAGCGGTAACGTGGACCACTTTGGTGCTGCCGATTGTGCTGAGTCTTTGGCTGCCGGTGTGGGTGGCTTATTTTATTATTGCCTACGATTTGTATTGGATGAGCAAGTCGTTTCGGTTGAGCGCAAATCTGATTCGCGGCTATAGAAGGCTTCATTTGGCGCAGCATATAGATTGGAACCGGCGGCTTGATGAGTTAAGAGACGTGAGTACTAGTTTTGCTCAGGCTACCAATAGGCTGGCAGCTGCGGGGAGGGCGAGCGGGAGGCGTCGGCGAGAACTAGAGGCCGAGGTGAGTCGCCTGCAGCCGTTGGCGGTGCGTCCAGATACGATTATGGATCCGGGATCGGTGTACCATGCGGTGATCTTGGCGACCTATAACGAATCGATGGATATCCTGCATCCTTCGGTGCGCTCCTTGACCGAGGTGGACTTTCCGCTCGACCAGCTCATGCTCGTGATTGCCTACGAGGAGCGAGGCGGCCCTCAGACCGAGGCTAATGCGCTCAAATTGGTGGAGGAGTTTGGCGATAAGTTTGCGATGATGATCGCGGTGAAGCACCCAGACGGCGTGGTGGGCGAGATTCGGGGCAAGGGCGGTAACATCAGCCATGCGGGCCGGGTGCTGACCGAGGAGGTGCGGCGCCGGGGGATTGATCCGGAGCGGGTGCTCGTGACCACCTTTGATTCTGACCACCGGTCGAGCAAAAATTATTTTAGCTACCTGTCGTATCTGTACGCCACGGACCCGAACCGGGTGCACAAGAGCTACCAGCCGATTCCGATGTTTTATAACAACATCTGGGATGTGCCAGCGCCGATGCGGGTGATTGCGACGGGCAACTCGTTTTGGCTGCTCATGGAGACGATGCGGCCGCATCGTCTGCGCAATTTCGCGGCGCATGCGCAGTCGCTGGCGGCGCTCATTGAGACCGATTATTGGAGCGTGACGTCGATTGTGGAAGATGGGCATCAATATTGGCGATCGTACTTTGCGTTTGCGGGTGATCATGCGGTGGTGCCGGTGTTTACGCCGGTGTATCAGGACGCGGTGCTGGCGAGTACGTATCTCAAGACGTTCAAAGTGCAGTTTTTGCAGCTGCGGCGGTGGGCCTGGGGGGTGAGTGATTTTCCCTATGTGGTGCGACAATCCTTGGAGCATCGGGAGATTGGGTGGGGCAATAAGCTGACGCAGATCGGACGATTGTTTGAATCGCATTTTTCGTGGGCGACGGCGCCGTTGATTTTGACGTTTGTGGGCGGATTGCCACTGTTTTTGAACCGGAACTTTGGCTACCAGGCCTTGGCGCATAATCTGCCGGTGATTACCTCGCGGATTTTATCGCTGGCTTCGGTGACCATTGTGATTACGGTGCTGTTGAGCCTCATTTCGCTGCCGCCGCGGCCCGAGCGGTACCGGGGGACACGGATGATCGGCATGCTGGCGCAGTGGATATTGCTGCCGGTGACGAGTATTTGTTTTGGGTCGCTCGCTGCTTTGAACTCGCAGACGCGGCTGATGTTTGGCAAGTACCTGGAGTTTTACGTTACCGAGAAGGCCACCAAAAAGTGACCGGAGTGCGGGCCGCATGATGTACCTGCTGGGTTTTGGATTGGCGTTTGTGCTCAGCGCGGGTTTGACGCCGTGGGTGCGACGGTACGCGCTAAAGCATGGGATCGTGGACGCGCCGACGGAAGCACGCAAGATTCACCGGCGCGCCATTGCTTACTTGGGTGGGGTGGCGATTTTTGGGGCGTTTGTGCTGACCGTGATGGTGATGCTGCCGCTGTCACGCCAACTGGGGGCGTTGCTGCTGGGATGTTTGATCTTGGTGACCGTGGGGGTGATCGACGACATTCGGGGTTTGTCGCCCGGCGTGAAGCTGGCGGGGCAGTTTGTGGCGGCGGGGGTAGCGCTGGGGGGCGGAATTGGCATTACGCAGGTCACGAATCCGTTTGGCGGGGTGATCGATTTGAGTAGTTGGGGTCGGATGAGCTTTGAACTGGCGGGTACGCAATTTCACATCTCGCCGTTGGCGAACGGTTTGAGTTTGCTGTGGATGGTGGGGCTGGCCAACACGGTGAATTTTTTGGACGGACTCGACGGTTTGGCGTGCGGTATCTCGGGCATTGGTGCGCTGGTGATGTTTGGCTTGGCGGTGGAGCCGCACGTGGGGCAGCCGGCGGTGGCGATGCTGGCGATTATTTTGGCCGGCGCGGCGTTTGGATTTTTGCCGTTTAATTTTTTCCCCGCGCGGATATTTATGGGGGATTCGGGGGCGTATTTTTTGGGTCTGGTGCTGGCGATGCTGTCGATTTACTCCGGCGCCAAGCTGGCTACGGCGGCGCTGGTGCTGGGATTTCCGATCGTGGACGCGCTATGGGCGGCTACCCGGCGGCTGGCCAAGCGGACGTCGCCGTTTCGGGCCGACCGGCAGCATTTTCATCACCTGCTGCTCGACGCCGGCATGACTCAGCGCCAGGCGGTGCTGACGCTCTACGCGGTGGCGGCGATTTTCGGTACGGTGGCGTTGTCGGTGGGGTCGTTTGCGAAATTGGTGGCGCTGGTGGTGCTGATGTTTTTGATGGCGGTGAGCATCGGGGCTTTGGTGTATGTGAATTGGATTCGGACGCGCAAAATCTACCCTAAGTAGATACGGCTATGTTTGTTGGGGCACGTGGGCGGTGATAAGATGAGATTGTAACGGGGGAGCACCCAATGCAGCCACGATATTTGCAAGAACTGATCCGCAATTTGCAGGAGTTCTATAAGTGCCCTTCGTGTGAGACGAATTATCATTTTGATGACATCAGATTCCTCGGTGAGATTGATTTGTATTGCTTTGTGCAGCTGTCGTGTCATAATTGCTCCCTGCCTGTGCTGGCTACGGTGAGCGTGAACGGTAAGGCCGGCGGCAAGCGCAAGAGCGACTTGCGCCAGAGTGAAGAGGCTAAGTTTGCGTCCAAGGGCGCCATTAGTGCCGGGGAAATCGCGGAATTTCACCGCTGGTTGTCGAAGTCGAAGACATTTGTGAAAAAAGGTAAGTAATTACGTTCGGTAAAGGATGGAATGATGGAAAAGATTGAACTCGTAGCCGAAAAACGTAAGGTATCGGGTAAGCAGACGAGGCATGTGCGAACCGAGGGCAAGCTGCCGGCGGTGGTGTACGGGCACGGTGTGGAGTCGCAGTCGCTGGAGCTGCCGGCGCGCGAATTTGAGCGGGTATACAAGCTGGCGGGTGGTAACAAGATCGTGGCGCTCAAGGTCGGCGAAGGCCGGGCCAAGAACGTGCTGATTCACGATGTGCAGCTGGGGGCGGTGCGCGGCGAGGTGCTGCATGCCGACTTCTACGTCGTGAAAATGGATGAATTGCTCAAGGCCGAAGTGCCGCTGCATTTTATTGGTGAGTCGAATGCGGTATTTCAGGGTGAGGGTAGCTTGCTGAAGGCGGTGGAGCTGGTGGAGGTGGAATGCCTGCCGGGTGACATTCCGGAATTGTTTGAGGTGGATATTGCGGTGCTCGATGATTTCGAAAAGACGATTACCCTGGCTGACCTGAAACTGCCGGCGGGCGTGAAGCTGATGGAGGAGGATCTGACGATGCTCGTGGCCAAGGTGGAGCCGCCGCGTAGCGACGAAGAAATGGCCGAGCTGGACGAGGCCGTGGAGGGTGGAGTGCCTGAGAGTGCCCAAGAAGAGGCTCCCGTGGTGGTGTCCGAAGAGAATGAAGGTGACAAGGATCGTCGCGACAAGAAGTAGCCGGCTAGTAGTTTTTGAGCTGGCGTTTGAGCTCGGCGTTGGAGCGAAGCTCGGCGTGTGAGGCTAGATACCGCAGAAACGCCGGCGTGTCGTAATGCCTCAGGGTAGTGAGAATGGTAGCGCTAATTTGCTCCGTGGTGATCACGGGGCTTTTTAGGTCTAGAAGCTTGCTTTCGACGGTGTCGGTGAGGGCGTCGACGGTGGTGGGCGGGGCCGGCTGCGTCTCAAAGGCGGCGGCGATGCCGGAGTATAGCTTGGCGCGGCTGTAGGGGCTGTGTGAGGCGTTGCGGGCACGGATTTGAAGGAATCCTAGGTCGGCGGCTTCGTACGTCGTGAAGGCTTCGTGGCAGGTCTGGCAGCGACGCCGGCGCCAGAGCTGGGTGCCGAATTTGGTGGTGCGGGTGTTGTAGACTTCGGTTTGGTTCGATCGGCAAAACGGGCATTTCATGACTATATGTTGTCATATGACTATAAAAATTGCCAGGGGATAACTTTTTCAAAATTGGGGAAAAGCACTTGGGGCTTGCTAGGCTGGGGCGGCCCAACTAAAATACGGCCTAATGGATATGCGCATCGAGAACTTAAGGGGCAAGTTTGACGGCTTGCCGGGTCGCTTGGTGGTTATTTCGGGTCCCTCGGCGGGCGCCGGTAAGGGCAAGGTCATCGACGAGATGCTGGGGTTTGCCGATGAGAAATTGTGGCTGTCGGTGTCGACTACTACGCGGCAGCCGCGGCCGGGCGAGGTGCTGCACCACAAGTACACCTTTGTGACGCGGGAGGAATTTGAGGCTCAGGAGAGGGCGGGGGCGTTTTTGGAGGCCAATGGGCTGACCGAGGGTGCGCGTTACGGTACGCCGATCGAGCCGATTCTGGAGCATATGCGGGGGGGCGAGACGGTGATGACGGAGATTGAGGTGAACGGGGCCGAGTTTGTGCATGAGGTGCTGCCCGATGAGCTGTTTATTTTTATTCGGCCGACGGCTGGTTCGCTCGATGACGATCTGGCGGAATTGCGGCGGCGGATCGAGAAGCGCGGCACGAACGACGCGGCTTCGATTGAGCGCCGGCTCGATCAGGCTAGGCGGGAGATTGCGCGGGCTGAGGAATTGGGTTTTTATACATGGGTGATCAATGAGACCGGCAAAAGCGAGCAGGCGGCGAGAGAGATTTATGACCTCATCGTGAGCCGCGTGCGACCCGAGCGGGTGTAGCGTGCGCCGTCGGGTGGGGTTGCTGACCGGAACGTTTGACCCGGTGCATTTGGGGCACGTGGCGCTGGCCCGGGCGGCGATGGGTGCGTGTGATTTGCGCGAGGTGTGGTTTCTGGTGAATCCGGCTCCGGGTCACAAGACGGGGGTGGTGCCGGCGGCCGACCGGGTGGCGATGGTGCAGCTGGCGTTGGAGGGCGAGCGGCGGATGCGCGAGGGTGACCCCGATGATGTGGGGGTGGTGCGCCACCGGATGGCGGATTTTGATCGGCTGACGGGGGCGTATCCGGGTACCGAGTTCGTGTTTATTGTAGGGGCGGATGTGCTGGCGGCGATGGCGCGGTGGGAAGACCAGGAGCCGGTGCTGGAGCGAGCGCGGTTTGCGGTGGCGCGGCGAGCTGGAGCGCCCGAGGCGGCGATGGACTCGCGGCTGCAGGTGCAGGTGTTTGAGGTGGCGGAGCATGCGGCCGCGTCGTCGCGGGTGGTGCAGGGGCAGCTGGCGGCGGGTGAGCGACCGAGTGAGTTGGATCCGCGGGTGCTGGCGTACATTCGGGAGCGGGGATTGTATGTGGGCGTGGCACAGGCGGTGCCGGATGATGCCGCGGGGATCGCGGCCGTGCAGCATGAGGCGTGGCTGGCGACGTATCCGAATGAGGCGCTGGGGATTCCTCGGGCGGCGATTGAGGAGCGGGTGAAGGGCTTTCGATCGCCGGAGCGGATCGCTAAATGGCGCGACATTATTGGCAATCATGAAGAGTATGTGGTGGTGGCCAAAGATGATCACCGGGTGGTGGGATTTGGCTGCGGTAAGCGCCGGGAGGATGGTGTCGGCGAGGTGACGGCGTTATACATACTGTCGCGGTATCACGGCACGGGAGCGGCGCATAGGCTGATGGAGGCGGTGATGGGTTGGTTGGAGGGGGTGTCTGAGGTGCGCGTGGAGGTGGCTTCGTATAATGCGCGGGCGATCGCTTTCTACGAGCGGTATGGATTTGGACTTACGGGTGAGACTTCGAGCTCGGATGTGATTCCGACCGTGTTTATGCGTCACGCAAAACTACCTATCAGCTGAGTAGTATTCGCGTGATAGGTAGTTTTGCGATATGCGGGAAATCCCCTGGCGCGTTGGTCTGACTTTGCTCATGCTTGCGTTCGGCTTTAGTTCGGTATAATATCAAGACGAAGGAGGCCGGTTATGCGCGAAGAATGCGACGACATCGTGAGTGTGCTGGCGTCGTTTGCGCCGGGGCCGCGCGGAATGATGCGAGTGACGCCGCACATCATGAAGTGGCGGGGTCGACGCTGGCGGCTTGAGACCATGGGTTTGTACCACCCGGAACGGCGCGGAGTGAAGCGGGTGCATATCTTTAGCTTCTCGGCCGGCGAGACGGCCTTTCGGCTGGAGCTCGATCCGGAGACGCTGGAGTGGCGGCTCAAGGAGGCGTTTTATGGCTAAACGTGACGCGGCCCCACAACCAGGTTCGGTCGTGGGGCCGGGGCGTCAGCCGGTGTTGGAGAGGCGAATGACGCCTCTTTGGACGACCTCGGTGAGGGCCCGATCCACGTCGCCGAAAACTTGCTCGGCGCTGCCTCCATCGCTGTGGATGGCTGCGGTGATGATCCCCCCGAGCATTTTCAGGGCTTGCCCGATGAGTTCCTCGAAGCAAGCAAGCATCTCTGGCGGGGCGGTTTCCAGTAGGGCTTGGGTATTCGGGTCGGGAATCCAAGTGAGGCTCCCGCCATTGCGGGAAGTGGATTGCTGGAATGCGAACATACCAGAGCGCCTTTCTCCTGGGCTATTGACTGACGGGTGGGGGAGCAGGGAAATACTCTCTTATATATTATACCAACTATTGAAATTTATGTCAATTCTGGAGAACCCTGATGGAGCTTAAACCCAACCCGGCGCGGCCGGAGGTGATGCACCTGGATCTGAACTCGGCGTTTGCGATGACCGAGCAGCAGGCGAATCCGTTGCTGCGGGGCCGGCCGGTGGGGGTGACGAACCGGCTGAATGACTACGCTATTTGTATTGCGGCGTCGCACGAAGCCAAGCAGCTGGGGATTAAGCTGGGTACGCGCAACGGTGAGGCTAAGCGGATCGCGCCGAATTTTGTGATGCGCGAGAGCGACGCGGCGAAGTATCAGCATGTGACGCGGCTGATACGTGGAATCTTTGAGAGCTACTCGCCGGTGACGCAAATGAAATCGGTGGATGAGGGGATTATTGATTTTCGGGGCATGGCGGGGCTGCTGAAGGGGCGGCCGCTGGAGGATATTGGGCGCGAGATCAAGCAGCGGGTGCGCGAGGAGGTGGGTGACTACATGACGGTGAACGTGGGTATCGCGCCTAATCGCTGGCTGGCCAAAGTGGCGGCTGGGTTTATGAAGCCGGATGGCTTGTACGTGATCGACCACACCAACCTGGAGGCGGTGTATGGGTTCATGCGGCTGGTGGAGCTGCCGTACATTAAGCGGCGGCTGGAGCGGCGGCTGGGTGATGCGGGGATTTATACGCCGCTGGAGTTTTACCGTGCGAGCGAGCGGACGCTGAGTAAGCGGGTGTTTCGGAGCGTGAATGGGCATCATTGGTATTTGAGGCTGCGGGGCTACGAGACTGAGGTGGCGTTTGGGATTCGCACGGTGGGGCGCAACTACGTGCTGGAGCACCGGACGGCCGATCCGGAGGAGCTGGCGACGTTGCTATATAAGGCTAGCGCTAAAGTGGCGCGGCGGCTGCGCAAGAATGATTTGGCGGCGCGGGGGTTTATGCTGTGGCTTGGGTATGTGCAGGAGCCGGCTGAGGGAACCCGGCCGGCGTGGGGTGGGCCGCGGGGTTGGCATGAGCGCAAGATGTACAAAACGGCGGCGTATCGGGGCGACCAGCTGTACACGCGGGCCCTGGAGCTGTTTGGCCGTTCGTTGGAGCAGTGGCCGGGTCGGGTGGTGAGTTCGCTCGTGATGACGACCTACGAGCTGGAGCCGGTGAGGTCGGATCAGCTCTATTTGTGGGAGAGTGAGGATGCGCGACAGGATCGGATTGAGGCGGCAATGAATGCTATCAACGATCGCTATGGCGAGCAGCGGCTGATGCCGGCCAGTGTGCTGGCTAGCAAGAATCCGATGCAGGATAAGATTCCGTTTGGGACGGTGCGATATTTTGAGTGAACGCTCGGGAAGGGGTGGGTTCGTACGATAGCGAAGCGCCAGACAAGACGGCAGATGGTGATTTGCTAAGAGGTCGAGTTCGTTGAGCAAGTACGAGCCCACCCCTGGACGAGCGCATTTTGCATCAAAAAACAGCTCCGGTGGAGCGGAGCTGCTGACGGGTGTTGTTGAAATGTCTACGATGCCATAGCTGCAACTAGCTCTTCTTTGGCGGCGACTTCGGCTTTTTCCTGCTTTTCGGCCAGGCGGGCTTTGAGCCATTTGGTGAGCCCCCAGGACTGCTTGATGACGGCTGTGTAGTCGGTGATGAGCTCATCGGTGGCGCCGAACTGGCGGGCCTCATCGAGGAATTTCTGGGTGATTTCAGCCTCGCGGCGCATGGCTGCTAGCTCGTCGAGCTTAAGTCGGTAGCTGAAGAGGCGATGAGCACCCATGATGTGGTGTGAGACGGCGGCGCTGGAGCGACGCAGGTCGTTGCCGAGTCCGTAGAAGTGGTCGGCGGGTAATGTCTTGACCAGTTCGTAGACGCTGTCTTCGGCGCTTCGGGCGGTCTTGTAGATACGTAGTTGTTCGATTGATTCGGCCATGAAACTCTCCTTTAAGTAAAACCCAATGTGTCCCTCGTGAACCAATGTACCGAACTAAATCCGAACAGTCAAGTCCAAAAAAAAGTCGCGTGGGGCGACTTGGTGGGGGCGGGGTCTTATCTAGGATTTGTGGTGCTTGTTGACGGAAGCTTTGGGGGCCGGCGTGGCCGGCGAGCGTTTGGCCTCACGTAGTGAGTCGGCGGCAATTTGCGAGACTTGCTCGTCGCTGAGGCCACGCATCGTGTGGTCGGCCGGCTTCTCGTATTCGTCTTGGATCTCAATGTCTTTTAGGTAGTCTGTCGGCGGAAGTTCTAGATAAAAATCTAAATAGTCTTCGAGATTGTTTTTTTTCATCTGCTGCCTCTGTTCTTTACCCACTCTACGTTGACTTGCTTTTCCTCAGACGGTGCTTTCAAGATACTGGTATGCGGTCTGTCAGCAAAGGCGTTATGTCACAAAATTTTAGTAAAATTTTGGAGCTGGTTTGTGACTTGGCCTGAGTGAGGGAAAAGTTTGGCTCCTTGAACACGATATTTCGTCGGACGAGCGTTAGGCGACGGATTGGTCCTGGTAGAACATGAGGCCCAATTTGATCTGCAGGGCGTCGTCGAAATGGCGCGGATCGAGATTGATGAGCTTCTTGGTTTTGTCGAGGCGGTAAATGAGGGTGTTGCGGTGGATGTGGAGCTTTTCGGCGGCGTCGGTGAGGTTGAGGCCGCAGCTCAGGAAGGCTTGGACGGTCTTGAAGAGTTGTTCGTCGCGCAACAGGGGTGACAGAATTTGGTGGGCGAGCTCGGCTTTGCGGTCTTGGCTGGTGGCGGCGAGGGTGATGAACATGCCGACCTGTTTGATGTGGTAGACGCGGCCGGTACCCCAGACCTTGGAGCCAACTTCGAGCGCCAGCTTGGCATCCTGGTAGCTTTTGCGGAGGCCGCCCAGATCGGGATAGTATTGGCCGATGCCGAGGGTGATGGGTTGGTCGAGTTTGGCGGCGCCGAGCATCGCGAAGGTGGCTTGGGCTTTCTCGGTCATTTGGCGGATGGTGTTGAGGGTGGTGAGGGTTTCGCCGGTGAGACCTTTGAGAAGAACGAAGCGATCTTCGCCGAGATACGCCATGAGGTTTTCTTGAAGGTTTTTGAAGCCGTCGCGGACGAGGATGTTGATGGCTTCGGCGGCGGTGTCGATTTGAAGTTGTTGTTCTTCTGACGACAGATGGGGGTGCTTGGACCGCACTGAGGTCTCGAAACCGTCGAGGTGGATGAGGATGACGGCTTGGGCGCCGCGCACGTTGAGCTGGAGGATGTCGGCCTGGCGATGAATGTCGGCGGCGTCGATGGTGGGGGCAGTGAGGAGGGTGCGGACAAAATCGGCGCGCACGCGTTCGGCCGACTGGATTTTATCGAGCAGGAAGTGCTGGTATACGATGACCTCGGCGAGTCCCTGGAGCAGGGTGGTGGCCTCTTGGGTGATGGGGCCGGTGTCGAGCGGCAGGCCAAACACGGCGATGGTGCGCTCGTCGTAGACGAACGGCCACCATTTGGTTTGCCGCTCCTCGAATTCGGAGGTGGTGGGCCGGCCGGTTTGGGCGGCCGAAAGCGCCTCGGAGACAAAGGCGCGGCCGGGACCACCGGCGAGGATCTGGCCCGACAGGTCGGCGATGAGCAGGTCGCGTTTGAGCACTTGGTTGGCCTTGTCGGAGATTTGGCGGGCGAGAGCGGTGTTGAGCTGCATTAGCCACGCTCCACAAAGCGGCTGTAGAGAATCGCCAGCTTGATCTGAATGGCGTCGTCGAATACGCGTGGATCGAGGCCGAGGGTTTCGGTGATGCGGTCGAGGCGGTAGACGAGGGTGTTGCGGTGGATTTTGAGGGTCTCGGCGGTGCGGGTGAGCGACATGTCGAAGCTAAAGAAGGCCTCGAGGGTCTGGATGATTTCGTTGTTTTCGCCGACGCGGTCGAGGAGTTCACGCGAGAAGTAGATATTATTTTCGTCGACACCGGACAAGAGGGGGGCAACCACGCCGAAATCGTCGATGTGGTACATGCGGTCGACGTCCCAGGTTTGGGCGCCCAGCTCGATGGCGGAGGTGGCCTCGTGGAAACTTTGACGCAAGCCCTCGAGGCCGGGGTGGTAATTGCCGACCCCGACGGTGGTGGGGGGTTTGAGTTCGCTTTTGAGAATGCCATAGATGACGCCGAGGCTTTTTTTGAAGTTTTCGAGACCGGCGTCGAGGTCGGAGTCGCCGGTGGGCAGGATATCTTTGAGGATGCAAAACGAGGTGCCGCCGAGGTAGCTCACCACGTTTTCGCGGCTAGAGGTGTAGAACGAATTGAGGGCGCGGGTGATGCCAAATTTGTAGCGGGTGAGGCGGACTTCGCGGTCGCCGGAGGGGTCTTGGAATCGCGAGGTGAGGCTGGGGTCGTCGATTTGAATGACGATAGCGATGCGGGGTCGATCGAGCTCGATGTCGAACAGGCGGGCCTCGGCGGCGAGGAGGCTCCATTCGGGCTGGGGTTGGTTGAGGAGGTCGTAGATGAATTTGTCGAGGCGCTCGTCTTGGCGCGGGATTTGCTCAAGCACGAGCGATTGGTGCATCACGAGCTCGGCAATGGAGCGAATGAGCGGGGCGATTTCGGTGTGGTTGGGCATTTCGGTTTCGAGGGCGATGTAGCCTACGACGTTGCCGCCATATGAGAATGGGATGGCCCAAGCAACCTCGGTGAGGTTTACTGGCTCGGGTTTGAGGGCGGAGGTTTGGGAGAGGGGCTGGCCGGCCGCGTCGGTGAGACGCAAGTCTTGATTGACCAGCGCGCTGACCTTGGCGCAGATTTTGTCGGCGATTTGCTGACTGAGCATACTCCCAAACCTCTTATGTTGGCAGATAGTACAAATAGCGTAGCGTGTGCGTGGGGCATGCTGCAAGCATTAGCGTGATGACCTGGGGCGGGCGTCGTAGAATTGTGGTGGTTGGGCCATAAGGTCGAGAAGAGCCTCCGGCGCGAGGCCGGGGCCTTCTCGCTAGAGGCTGTGATCCGAGATGCGCTCTCGGTGGGCGGCTAGGCCGATGGGTCTAATCGTGGCCCGCAACTACTTGGCCGTCTATCACCTGCACGTGGCAGGTTACTCCCTCCGTCGATGGCCCGTGTCGGTTGTCGTGAAACGGGGTGTTTGTCCACTTGCCGTCAATGAAGGCCTGGACAGTGCAAATGATCAGGCCGGCGTCGGTGAGTTCGGCCGTTGGCCTCAGGACGTACTTTAGATCGTAGATCTCGTTGGGGAATTTTTTCGGTGTAGAGGGGGTGTAGTCATCGTGACGTTTGATCGGGCTGAAGGAGTCAACCTTGATGTTGTCGATGTCTCGATTGATCGTCACTTCCCGGGTGTAGCCCCGGTAATCGGCCCCAATCATTGACGCGACGATGCGCAGTCGTGGCGGTTTTTCTTTGCTCGGCACGATCGATATGACGATGGGTAGGAAGACGAGGGCGAAAATAATCCAACGAAAGACCTTAATCCCGCCGCTACGTCGCTGCACTGTCGTAGTCACGATGATCCCTTCTGGGGTTGAGGGCGCCGCGCTTACTATTTTAAGGCAAAAACCCCGGGTTGCGGGGTTTTGGGCTCCGCCCTGAAGGCGGGGCGGGTGGGGGTCGGCCGAGGGGTTCCCCGGTCGACCCCCACCGGGAGCGGGGTGTCAGAGGCTGGCAAGCGTGGCGGTGACTCCGCGGAGGTAGGCGAGGTTGCGCTGCATGTTCTGGCGCGGGATGTGGCCGGCGCCGGCGGAGGTGAGCTGGAGGTCCTGTTCCACGACGTACCGGCCGGTGTAGCCGTTGTTCTCGAGCAACCGCATGATGCCGGCGATATCGACATCGCCGTCGCCCAGACAGGCGTAGAGGCCTTGCCTGACGGCTGCGGCGTAGCTGAGCTGGTCGGTGCGGACTGCTTCGGCCACTGGGGCCTTGACGTCCTTGAAGTGCACGTGGCCGATCCGGTCGGGGTGGTTCTCGGCGATCTGCTTCGGGTCGCCGCCGCCGGCCAGGATGTGGCCGGTGTCGAGGCACAACTTGAGGTCGGTGCCGCGAAGCACGTACTCGATCTCGGTGGGCCGCTGCACCATTGTGCCGACGTGCGGGTGTATGGTGAGCAGCATGCCCAGGTCGGTGCAGATGGTGCTGGCCTGCTGCAGGTTGGCTAGTAGCCGCTTCCAGCCGTCGAAGTCCAGGTCGGGGCGGGTTTCGTACCCGTCCAGACCGGTGGCCGCGGCCAGGACTACGACACTTGCGCCGACGTCCCGGAGCCAGGTGGCCCGGGTGGCGAGGGTCTCGGCTCGGTGGGTGTCCCATACCTGGTGGAGCGCTACGGGCACGAAGCCGGCGATCAGCTTCAGACCATGGCCTGCCAGCATGTCGGCGGCCTGCTGGCTGTCGGCGGGCAGGAAACTGTCGGGGCCGGCCTCGGTAGCCGTGAGCCCCAGCGCAGACATCTCGCTGAGGACTGTGTGCGGGTTGAGCTGGTGGCCCCAGTCTGGAACCTCGTTGACGCCCCAGCTGACGGGGGCGCCGCCGACTCGGTCCATGGCGCTAGGGGACGGGTTCGGGCTGGTCACTGGATCTCCTCCACGTAGACTTGGCGGTTTTCCGCCAGGGACCGCTTGCAGGCCAGCGCGACGCGCAGGGCCTGGAGGGCGTTTTCGCCGGTGCAGGGGTTGTCGATGTCTCCGCGCGCGTATCGCACGAAGTGGTCCATTTCGTCCTGGTAGGCTTGCCTGAACCGGCCGATGAAACTTTCGTACGCAGTGGCACCAGGCCAGGGGACGTTGGGGTTGGCGGATTGTAGCGGCGAACGCTCGTCCAGCCCGATCACCAGTGTTCCGTTCTCGCCGATGAGGGTGGTGAGGTAGAGGTAGCCGGCGGCGTGGTAGCGAGTGCCGTTGAGCGACACCATGGTGCCGCCGCTGAGCTGCATCGACACCATGGCGGTGCCGACGTCGCCGTACCGCCGGAAGCGGTCGTCGGGGTCGAGTGTCCCGCCGGCGACCCTTACCCACACGATTTCCTGGCCGGTGAGCCGGCGAAGGGCGTCGAAGTCGTGGATGAGCATGTCGCGGAACATGCCGCCCGAGCGCGGGATGTAGTCCGCGGGTGGGGGCGCCGGGTCGGCCGACAGCACCTGGATGCTGTGCAGTCGACCCAGTCCGTTCCGCGCCAGGGCGGCGTGGGCCGCCACGTGATCGGGGTCGAACCGGCGCTGGAACCCGATCTGGAGCTTGAGGCCTGCGGCCTCCGCGGCGGCGAGCGCCGCGCGAGTGTCCGCCGTGTCTAGCGCGATCGGTTTCTCGCAGAGCACCGTGCGAATTCTGGCCTCGGCGGCTCGGGCGATCAGTTCGGCGTGCGTGTCGGTGGAGGTGGCGATCACGAGCGCGTCGGGGTGGCTTGCGAACATGTCGTCTACGCCGACGTGCGCGACATTGAGCCGGCCCGCTAGCTTGGCGGCGGCTTCCGGATTGATGTCGGCGACGCACAGTGCCACGTCGGAACGTTTCGCGAGGTGCTCTGCGTGGAGGGTGCCGATGCGGCCTACCCCCAGCAGACCAACTTGCAGTATGCTGCCAGACATTTGGTCCTCCCATCGTCTGACTCCTCAGCTCCGCTCTGAAGCGAGGGGGATGCGTTCGTGGACTTATCAAGACCACATCCCCCTCGCTTCAGATTGCTAAAAAGAACGATCGCTCCAAGAGAGCGACTAGGGGTTACCGTAACCCCGGGGTAGGGATTTTGTCAAAGCGACGGCATACAAAGAGAGCCCTTGGAGGGCTCTCTTTGGGGAATAATTGCTGGTGGGCAATACAGGACTCGAACCTGTGACCTCACGGATGTGAACCGTGCGCTCTAACCAACTGAGCTAATTGCCCGCGAGGGGCGGGGCATTTGGGTGAACTTGTGTGATAATAGCGGATTTTGGGCGAGGAGGGAAGGCTCTGGGGCTCTCCCGGCGGGCGTTCACTGGGAACGCCCGCCGGGAGGCGGCTACGCGGTGGGCTCGTCGTCGAGCGTGGTCGTGAGCTTGGCCAGCAGCTGCTGGTAGTTGTGGCCGGCAGCTCGCAGGCGCCGCAAGGCCGTGTCTCCCACGGCCGCCTGGAGCTCGAGTTCCATCAGGCCGTCGGTCTTGATGCCGTAGCCGCGAGCCACGCTCACGGCGAACTGGCAGCGGGTCAGGGTGAAGTTGGCCTCGCCCGGTGCGATCTTGTACAGCAGGCTCACCAACGCCTCGCGGACGGTGGCGCCGGCGCCACCGGTGCAGAAGCTGGCCCCGTCGTAGAGATTGATGACTACGGGTCTGCCGGGGTTGATGGTGCTCTGCCGGTTGACGTCGAGCGTGAGTGTCCGCGGGGTCTCATCGACGCTCGGGTCGATGATGCCGGTCAATTGCACGCCGAATCGCGGCTGCCCAGCGGCGGCTTGCAGCCAGCCGTTCCAGTCGGCCAGGACGATTCTCGACCCGGTCGCGAACCAGCTGAGCCCGGGAGCTCCTTGGCCTGGGGTCCGGAGGTAGCGACACGGCGTGGTGGTGACGGGGGAGGGGGACAACACGAAGGGCCTCCTGGGGCGCGTAGTGGGGCCAAATTTTGGCCACGAGGCAGTGTACTCTTTTGGTGGGGGATTTTCAACCCGGTGGGCTTGAAGATTGCCCGGGGTTGCGGTATAGTTTGGCCTTGTAACAATTTGGATCCTTAGCTCAGTTGGCTAGAGCACTTCATTGACGTTGAAGGGGTCAGAGGTTCGAGTCCTCTAGGATCCACCAGGAATTATTCTACGAAGCCGCCCCTCGGGGCGGTTTTGTTTTTGGCTTGGTATGGGGCAAATACTTCGGTTGAAAATTTATCTTGCTTATGCTATAGTGACGAACACATAAGGAGAAAACAAATATGGATACCGAAAAGAATGATGAAGTTACCCCTCAGCCGCCAGTGGCTCCTGCAGAAGCACCGGTAGCACCGGCTGGTCCGGAAACGGTTTCTGACCCCGCCGCAGCACCGGCTCCCTTGGATGCCCCGGTGGCTCCCGAGCAGCCCGAAGAAGCGCCCCAGCCGCCGGCCGAGGGTGAAGCGCCGGTTCCTTCCTCGCCCGAGGCTCCTGTTCAGCAACCATAGTTCGATTTTTTCGAAAAAAGCGCCCCGTATTCCGGGGCGCTTTTGTTGCGTGCGAATGTGCGCTATAATCCCGCCAGGTACATAGGGCGCTGACCGGGCTTCACCACCCCGCGAGCTCCGCTGCCGGTGGCGAACGTCGGCGACCAAAGAGTCTTGGCTTACGAGCCGAGGAAGTCTGGTGGAACCGCCCGCGAGGGTCCAGACGCGCCAGGAATGGCGCGTTGTTTTGGTATAAGGAGCATTTTTTATGAGCAAGCCCCAGTCCGATCAAGACCAGCAGGTATTTGCGATGCGGCATTCATTGGCGCACATTATGGCCACGGCGATCCAGGAGCTGTACCCCGAGGCTAAGTTTGGCGTGGGGCCGGTGGTGGAGAACGGGTTCTACTATGATGTGGATCTACCAAAGCCGATTGGGGTGGAGGATTTGGGCGCAATCGAGGGCAAAATGCGCGAGGTCGTGAAGGCAGACTATCCATTTGAGCAGTCCACGATGAAGCTCGAAGAAGCGCTCAAATATTTTGGCGATAAGGGCCAAGCCTACAAAGTGGACCTGCTGGGCGACCTTAAGGAGCACGGTACCACGGTGGCGAAAGAAATTGATCGATCGCAAATGGGGGTGGGTGAAGGTGTCAAAGTGGATGATGTGGGCATCTACACGGACGGTCCGTTTACTGATTTGTGCCGGGGGCCGCATGTGGCTTCAACGGGCCAGGTGGGAGCGTTTAAATTGATGCGTGTATCTGGAGCGTACTGGCGCGGCGACGAGAAGAATGCACAAATGCAGCGCATCTATGGTGTAGGATTTACAACAAAGCCCGAGCTTTTGGCGCATTTGGACATGCTCGAAGAGGCGGCCAAGCGCGATCATCGTAAGTTGGGCAAAGAGTTGGACTTGTTTGTGTTTTCGGACCTGGTGGGACCGGGATTGCCGCTGTTTACGCCGCGGGGAACGCTGATTCGCGAGCAGATCAACGCTTTTGTGCAGGAGCTGCGCGAGACGATTGGCGGCGGATACCAGGCGGTAACGATTCCGCATATTACCAAGAAGGATTTGTACATCAAGAGCGGGCATTGGAAGAAGTTTTCGGAGGAGTTGTTCAAAATTAAAACTCGGGAGGGGCATGAGTTTGCGATGAAGCCGATGAACTGCCCGCACCACACGCAAATTTACGCTTCGCAGCCGCGGAGCTATCGGGATTTGCCGATCCGCTACCGTGAGACCACGATGGTGTACCGCGATGAGCAGAGCGGCGAGCTCTCGGGGCTCAGTCGGGTGCGGTCGATTACGCAAGACGATGCGCACGTGTTTTGCCGGACGACTCAGATTGAATCGGAATTGGGTAAAATTTGGGATATCGTGCAGGCGTTTAACGCGAAGTTCGGGATTGAGCTGAAGGTACGGTTTAGTCGGCATGATCCGGATAAAATGGATGAATATTTGGGTACGGCCGAGACGTGGGAGCGCACCGAGCGCCAGATGAAGGCGGTGATAGAGGCGCGTGGCGTGGAGTATATGGATGGTTTGGGCGAGGCGGCTTTCTATGGGCCGAAGATCGACTTCATGGGACGGGACGTGTTTGGACGCGAATTTCAGGCAGCAACGATCCAGATCGACATGGGTCAGCCCGAAGGTTTTGACCTGGTGGTGACCAACGAGGCTGGTGAGCGGGAGCGCATCGTGATGCTGCACGCAGCGATTGCGGGTTCGCTCGAGCGGTTTATGGTGCTCTTGCTGGAGCAGACGGCCGGAGCGTTTCCGGCATGGCTGGCGCCGGAACAGGTGCGGCTGGCGCCGATCAACGAGACGCCGGAAATTTTGGAATACACGGAGCAGCTGCGACGGGACTTTGCGGCCAAGGGTCTGCGGGTGGGAATTGACGCTGGCGCCGAGAGTGTGGGTAAGAAAATACGGGCGGCTGGGCTCGCGAAGGTGCCGTATACGGTGGTGGTGGGTGAGAAAGAACGCGAAAGTGGCCGCATTAGCCCGCGGTTGCGCAGGGGGCACGGTGAGTTTGAGGGCGAAATTGGGGTAGTTGAATTCGCCGAGGCGGTGGCGGCCGAGGCGGCGGAGCGCGCGGCCGCGAGCCGCCTGTAGCGATGCCGGCGCCGTTGATTCATATGGTGTATGCGCAGGCCTACGTACGTGATCATCCGGATTTGGATGAGGCGGCGGTGGTGCGGGGCTCGGCGTTTCCGGACATTCGGCTGCTGGCCGGTTTGCCCCGGTCTTTGACGCACCGGGAGGGGGTAACTATGGACGATGTGCGGCATGAGGAGGACGCCTGGCGCGTGGGCATGTTGTTGCATAGCTATTTGGATGAGGCGTGGAATCAATTTTTTCGCGAACAGGGCTTGGGTTTGTTGCCGGAGACGGATGTGGTGGAATGGCGGGGTGTGAAGGCGGCGGAGCAGGCTGATTATGCCTTGGAGGGACCTGAGCGGCAGCGCTTGGCGGCCATGTTTGCGGCGCCGGCAAATGCGCAGGAGCTGGCGGTGGTGGCGTCTGCGGGCGGGGCCGCGGTGGTGGGGCAATGGAACCAGCACATGATCTGGATACTTGGCGGCGCATACGAACCTGAGGCTTGGAAGCGTGAGGCGTTGAAGCTGGGCACGAATGTGCCGGAAGCGGAACGGATTATCGAGGTAGTGGGTAGGATTCGGCAGAGCGGAGCGTGGCGGGAGCGAGTGGCGGCGCTGCATCGGTATCTGGGGATTTGAGCGGTGGCGGACGATACTTTTGCTCAGCGGGTGTACGAGTTGGTGGCGTTGATTCCGGCTGGCCGCGTGATGACGTATGGCCAGATTGCGGCGGTGTGCGGCAGCCCGCGGGCGGCTCGGATTGTGGGTGGACTGGCGCACTACGGCCCCGAGGAGCTGCCGTGGCAGCGGGTAGTAAATAGGCGCGGTGGGTTGGCGAGTGGGTTTCACGGTGGCCGCAGCGAGCACGCGGCGCGGCTGCGGGCCGAGGGTGTGGTGGTGGATGCGGATTATGTGGTGGATATTGAGGCTTTGCTGTGGTGGCCGCCGGGTATTGGTGGGGCTGCAGTATGATGAGCGGCGTGCGAGCGAAATTTGTGGCCGTGGTAGGGCCGACAGCTACGGGCAAGACGGCGCTGAGCTTGCATTTGGCTGAGCGATTTGGGGGCGAGATTGTATGCGCCGATTCGCGGACGCTCTACCGCGGCATGGATATTGGCACGGCCAAACCGACGGCGGCGGAGCAGGCGCGGGTGCGGCATCATATGCTGGATGTGATTGATCCCGGCGAGCGACTGAGTGCGGCGGCGTTTAAGCAGCTGGCGGTGGGGGCAATGGCTGATATTGCGAGCCGGGGTAGGCTGCCGCTGTTGGTGGGTGGGAGCGGATTGTATGTGGACGCAGTGTTGTTTGATTATGAATTTCCGTCAGAATCTGAGCCGGCTTTGCGGGCGCGATTGGAGGCGATGGGCGATGAAGATTTGCTGGAACTGCTGGCGGCGGAGGATCCGGAGGCCTACGAAACCGTGGAGCGGACCAACCGCCGGCGGGTGATTCGGGCGATTGAAACGGCTGGTGAGCGGCGAACGCGGCGGACCGAGATGGTGCCCGAGGCATTGGTGTTGGGGACGATCTTGAACAAAGAAATTGTTCAACATCGGGTGGAGCAAAGAGTGAAAAAAATGCTTGAGGAAGGCTTTATTCGTGAAGTTGAAGACATTGGTGAGATGTATGGCTGGGAAAGTGCGGCGCTGGAGGTGATTGGGTATCGAGCATTTAAGGGGTACGTTTTGGGGACCAAAACGCTCGAGCAAGCGACGGCTGATTTCGTGCGCGGCGACATGGCGCTCTACAAGAAACAGGTGACGTGGTTTAAACGGCATGAGGGGATTCGGTGGGTACAGTCGGCGGCCGAAGCCGAGCAATTGGTGGCGGATTTTGGACTGCGCTATACTTGAGCCATGAACGTCACGCTGACATTGCTTGTTACGAAGGTGGCGGCGGCTTTGAGCCGAGGGCTTGGACGCGGCGGTGGCGGGGCATTGCCGGGGTTGGTGGCGGAACGGTTGGACCCGCATTTGGCGGCCAAGCTGGCGGCTGGTTTGAGCGGCGGGGTGATTTTGGTGACGGGTACGAATGGCAAAACGACCACGACCAAGCTTATCGCAGAGTTTTTGGAGGCGATGGGGCTGGTGGTGGTGACGAACAGCAGTGGGTCGAACCTGAAACGCGGCGTGACGTCGGCGTTGATACGGGCGGCCGATATGGGCGGTCGGGTGCGCGCGACCGTGGGGCTGTTTGAGGTGGATGAGGCGAGCTTGCGGCGGGTGGCGCCGGAGGTGCGGCCGACGCATATCGTGGTGACGAATTTGTTTCGGGATCAGCTCGACCGTTACGGCGAGCTAGATACGACTGCCGCGCTGATTGGCGAGGGGATTGCAGGTACCGATGCCCAAGTTTATTTGAACGCCGATGATCCGTTGGTGGCGAGCTTGGCCACGTATGCCCGCAGCCCTGAGCAGGTGCATTATTTTGGGATTGAGGGCATGCCGGTGAGTGCGGTGGGCGAGCATCAAACGGCTACGGATTCGGATCGGTGCCCGGTGTGCCACTCGCGGCTGGAATTTAGCCGGGTGTTTTATGGGCATGTGGGGCATTATCGCTGTCCCAAGGGAGATTTTGGGCGGCCGGCGCCGACGGTGGCGGTGACGAACGTGGAGGAAGCTGATCGTGACGGTAGTCGGTTTGTGGTGGCGGTGCGGGGTAAGCGGACGGAGCTGCGGTTTCCGCTGCCGGGAACGTACAATCTCTACAACGCGCTGGCGGCCGTGAGTTTGGGTGTGGGATATGGGGTGGAGATGCCGGTGATGCAGGCGGCGCTGGCGGCAACCCGCGCGGCGTTTGGCCGGGTGGAGCGGGTGGAGATCGATGGCCGGACGCTGTGTTTGCTGCTCATCAAGAACCCGGCGGGGTTTGCACAGGTGCTGCAAACGTTTGTGATTGGCCGCGAGGCGGTGCGGGTGTTGTTTGTGATCAACGATTTGGCGGCGGATGGCCGCGACGTATCGTGGCTGTGGGATGTGCCGATTGAGGCCCTGGGGGGCCACGATACACGAGCGTTTACGGCGGGGGTGCGCGGCGCCGACATGGCGGTGCGGCTGCATTACGCCGGGGTGGAGTCGCAGACGGCGGCGAGCGTGGGCGAGGGCATTGAGGCGCTCGTGGCGGCGACCCCGGCGGGTGAAACGGCGTACATCTTGCCTACGTATACGGCCATGCTTGAGGTGCGCAAGTTGCTGGCGCGGCGTACGCAGATGAAGGCGATGCCGCGATGAGAGGGCATATCACGATCGCGCATCTCTACCCGCGAGAGATGAATATTTATGGCGATATGGGCAATATTATTACGCTCGTGAAGCGGCTGGAGTGGCGGGGGTTTGGAGCGCGGGTGGTGCCGGTGGAAATTGGGGAAACGGTGGACTGGGGGGCTGTGGACTTGGTGTTTGGCGGCGGTGGCCAGGATTCGGGTCAGCTGGTGGTGGGCGCGGACCTCACGCGGCACGGCGAGGCGCTGCGGGAGATGGCGGCGGCTGGGGTGCCGATGTTGGTGATTTGTGGCTTGTACCAGCTGTTTGGGCGAGAATTTGTGACGCACGATGGGAGCCGGATTCCGGGAATCGGGGTGTTTGGCGCCACGACGCGGGCGGGTAACGTGCGGATGATTGGTAATGTGGTATCGCAGAGCGACTACGGGGTGCTGGTGGGGTTTGAGAATCATTCGGGAGCTACGAGGCTCGATAAGGGCCAGGCGCCGCTAGGGCGGATCGTGAAGGGCTATGGGAACGATGTGCGCAGTCGGCGCGAAGGGGCGATGACGCAGGCGGCTGTGGGCACGTATTTGCACGGGCCGGTGCTGCCGAAGAATCCGGGGCTGGCGGATCATTTGCTGCTGGAGGCGTTGCGGCGGCGGCATGGGGTGACGGAGCTGGAGCCGCTCGATGATCGTCTGGAGCACGTGGCGGCGGGGGTGGCCGCGGGACGGCCGCGGTAGGCTGTTGTCTCGAAGAACCTGCGTGGGTGTTGGCACTATTCCATTTTCTGGAATAGTGCAAAGGCAGGTAAATTTTTATGGCTTTATAAAGGGATAAATCATCGACCATTTTGGCACTATTCCGAGAAATGGAATAGTGGTTTGGCGGCTGTTGTCTCATTCTACTGGACGGGCGGGTCGGATTGTGGTTATGCTTGTAGGCACTATGATTCTCTTGCCCGACGAGGCGATTACTGAGGCGGAGCTCGAAGCTACCAAGGCGCCGGCCGGCTCGAAGCGGCGCCGGCGTCAGCGTGGATTTAGCCGATTTTTGCGCATTTTGGGCCCAGGGATCGTGACGGGAGCGGCCGACGACGACCCGTCGGGTTTGGCGACGTATTCGCAGGCGGGGGCGCAATTTGGCTTTGCGCTGCCTTGGACGATGCTGTTTACCTACCCGCTAATGACGGCGGTGCAAGAGGCTTGCATGCGGATCGGCGCGGTGACGGGCAAGGGCTTGGCGGCGGTGATTCGCGAGCATTACCCGGCATACGTGCTGTACCCGGTGGTGGGGCTGGTGGTGGTGGCCAATACGCTCAACATCGGCTCCGACATTGGCGCCATGGCGGCGAGTATGCAGCTGCTGGTGCCGCTGCCGTTTGCGCTGCTGGCGATGATTTTTGCGGTGGTGATGTTGGTGCTGGAAGTGCTGGTGGCGTACAAGACCTACGTGCGGATTTTGAAGTGGCTGGCCGTGGCGCTGTTTGCGTATCCGGTGACGGCGTTTTTGGTGAACGTGCCGTGGCAGGAAGTGCTGCGGGCAACGGTGACGCCGCGGATTGTGTGGAGCCCGGAGTACCTCTACATCGTGGTGGCGATTTTTGGCACGACGATTTCGCCGTATCTCTTCTTTTGGCAGACGAGCGAGGTGGTAGAGGACGAGATTGCGGCGCACCGGCTGGCGCAGCGTGGTGGGGTGCCCAAGCTGACGGCGCCGTACTTGCGGCGGCTGCGGATTGATACGGCGTTGGGGATGCTGTTTTCGAACGTGACGGCGTGGTTTGTGATTGTGGTGGGGGCGGTGGTGCTGGGGGCGCATGGGGTCACGAATATTGACTCGGCGGCCGATGCGGCCAAAGCATTGGAGCCGCTCGTGGACGGTTTCCCGAACGCGGGCTACATCGCGAAGGTGGTGTTTGCGGTGGGGGTGATTGGCATCGGGCTCATGAGTGTGCCGGTGCTGGCGGGATCGTCGTCGTATGCGCTGAGCGAGACATTCAATTGGAACGAAGGGTTGTTTCGGAAGTTTAAGCAGGCGCGGCAGTTTTATTTGGTGATTATTTTTGGGACGCTGGCGGGGTTGGTATTTAACTTCATTGGACTCGATCCGATCAAGGCGCTGATATTTACGGCGGTGTTTAATGGGTTGGCGGCGGTGCCCCTGATTTACCTGATTGCGCGGGTGTCGCGGCGGGCGGACGTGATGGGCGAGCATCGCAGCGGCTGGTTGTCGCTGGCGGGGCTGTGGATTTGTTTCGGAGTGATGGCGGCTGCGGCCGTGGCGTTGCTGGTCTCGATTGTTCGCGCTTGAACGAACTTGTTTTTGTTTATATCATGCGAGGCGCGTAAGCACTGAGTGCCTGCGGGCACCTGAGAGAAAAGGTAAGGTGTATGCGTCGAGTACATCGTCTGGGCGTGGTCGGGCTGTTGATCGTGGCGCTGGCTCCAGCTGCGGCGGCTTGCGGGTCGGGAATCAAGGTCCATGAGACCGGCACTGTGGTTCGGGCTGAGATGCGTGATCCCAAGGTGCACGACGGTGTGTGCCGATTTTGGCTCAAGCCGGATGGCCACGCCGAGCACTGGAGCGTCTATTACCCGGCCGGGAGTTTCTGTACTACACCGATGGACGGGTATGTCCTTTACGGCGTTGATACGCTGCAGCTGGATTACTCTTCCTGGGGTACATCGGTGAAGCGGGATGTAGTGGGGGGCTCGGACAGAGATCCGGTTTGTCGCGTCGAGACTACCTACCAGCAGCCGGGTGACGAGGGGGTCGTGTCCAAGTCCTACTTCGACCAGGCATTGTGCGACGGTCTGCCTGATCGCGAGCCCGTCGCGGGGCGGTTGATCAAAACGCTCCAGGCCGTAGCCACAACGCCTACTTCTACGTAGGCCCTTTTTGGGGCCATGGGGCTCGGTGCGCACTTGCGTGCCGGGCCCCTTCGAGCGTCTGGTGATATCGTTGAGCTAATTTGCTATACTATGTGGCAATACAGGGGTAACCGAGGCGGAAAGTGTTCAGGTATGGTCGAACAATTGTTTGGTTCGAAGACGCGTGTGAAGCTGCTCAGCCTGTTTTTTAATAATCCAGGTCGGCCGTTTTATGTGCGCGAAATTACGCGCAAAATCGATGAACAAATTAATTCCGTGCGGCGGGAGCTGGCGAATTTGTTGTCGGTGGGGTTGGTGTCTTCGGACGGCTCGAACAATCGGCTGTACTATGAAGTGAATCCGAAGTATGAATATTATGAGCAGCTGCGGAGTATCTTTACGAGTATGCCAGCCAAATCGAGCGACCCGGTGGTGAAGGAGACGCGCGAAGAAGACAAGATCATCAAGCGGTTGCGATCGACGGGGTCGATAAGCTTTGCGTTTCTGACGGGGTCGTTTGCGCGGGACAGCCGCACCAACGTGGACATTTTCGTGGTGGGGGATATCAACAAGGCGCGGTTGGCAAAAGTGGTGGCGGAGATGGAGAAAGAGATGGGCCGCGAGCTCAATTATTCGGCGCTCACACCCGACGAATACCAATACCGGTTGAGCCTCAATGACCGGTTTATCACGACGGTGCTTGAGGCGCGCAAAATTGTGATCATCGACGGCCAGGAAAAACCGTTGGCGCATAGCGACGTGACGTTTGGCGAGTATGTGCCGGTGGCGATTGTGACAGCGGCTACGCCGGGTCGCGGACGCGATATTATCAGGAATTAAGACGGGAGACGGATGATGGATATTACGTATCTGGGGGCAGGAAGTGTGAAGCTGTCGGGGCGCAACCTCAATGTGGTGAGCGACCCAGTGGGTTCGGCCAAGGCTGACGTGGTGGTGGTGACTGGGCCGGCCGAGGGCGGAACATGGCTCGAGGTCGCGGGGGCGATGGTGATCGACGGCCCCGGTGAGTACGAGGTGAAGGGGGCAATGATCACCGGCGCTCCGGCTCGGCTGCACATTGACGAAGACGGCCACCGCGGCACGGCTTTTAGCGTGCTGGTTGATGGGGTGAACGTGGTGGTGGTTGGTAATATCTCGGGCAAGCTCGACGAGGACCAGGTTGAGAATCTCGGCCAGGTGGACGTGCTGGTGGTGCCGGTGGGTGGGGGCGGCCTCACGCTCGACGCCGAGGGGGCGGCCGATGTGGTGGCGCAGCTCGAGCCTGGCTACGTGGTGCCGGTGCATTATGATGACGGAATTACAACATATCCCGTCCCGCAGGCGGGGCTGGAGAAGTTTTTGAAGGAAATGGGGGCTAACCCCGAGCCGGAGAGCAAGCTGCGCGTGAATGCCAAGGAGGCGCCGGCCGAAACGCAGGTGGTGGTGCTGACGCGGGTTGGCTCCTGACGAGCATCATCGAGTAACGAAAAAACCGCCTTGTGAGGCGGTTTTTTTTAGGGACGAAAAAGTTAGGCGGCGGCGGGAACGGCTTTGGCGGCTTCGATCTTGGCTAGCTTGGCAACTTCTTCCCGCTCCCATTTCTTGAGGGTGCGGATAGTGGACGTGGCCAACTTCAGCCGAACCTTTTGGCCGCCGATGGTAATCGTCTTGGGTTGGAGATTGGGCTTCCAGACCTTGCGGGTCTTCTTTTGGGAAAACGGCACGTTATTGCCGAACTGCTTGCCCTTGCCCGTGATGTCGCATGCGTAAGACATGACAAATCCTTAAAACAACTCGGTAAGTGTAGCTAATTTCATCTGGTAAGTCAATGATTTGGCACTGCATATAGTACAATTGCGTGTATGCATGATCCGATTCAAATTTTGGCCCAGGTGGTGGCGTTGGTACTGGCGCTCACGCTGCACGAATTTGCGCATGCGCTCATGGGGCACTATCTGGGCGATACGACAGCTAAAGATAAGGGCCGGCTGACGCTCAATCCGCTCGCGCACATCGATCCGTTTGCCACATTGGCGCTGCCATTGTTTTTGATTGTGGTGGGTTCGCCGGTGGTGTTTGGGGCGGCCAAGCCGGTGCCGTTTAACCCGTGGGCGGTGCGCTGGGGGCGGTGGGGTGCGGCGTTGGTGGCTTTGGCCGGGCCGTTTACCAACCTGTTGTTGGCGTGCTTTTTTGCCCTGTGTGCGCAACTATTGCCGTTTAGCTCGGTGGGCGCCACCTTTTTCGCGGCACTCATTATCGTGAACGTAGGGTTGTTTGTGTTTAACATGATTCCGTTTCCGCCGCTGGATGGTTCGCGGCTGCTGTATGCGGTGGCGCCGCCGGGCTTGCGCGAGGTGATGGACCGGATAGAGCAGTCCGGGTTTGTGGTGCTGCTGGCGGTGATGTTGCTCGGGTATCAATTTATCGCGCCGTGGGTGGCGCAGGCGACGATCGCGATTGTGCGGCTGCTGGTGCCGGCAAGTAGCGTGCTCTAAAACGGCGGGAGGCCCTCGGACGCGGTGTCCGGGGGCCTCTGCCTGAAGCTAGTGAGCGCGCGTAATGGGTTCGTGGAGCTGCCGGTGTATTCTGACATCCGGGTGATCAGTCTTGAATTGTTCCAGGAGGATGTCGGCGTATTGCTGATCGGCACGGTCGGTGGATACCAAGACCACGATGTCGTAGCGATTGGGGTGGGGGAGGAGCCGCACCTCTTGCTCGGGTATAGCCCCCTCAAAACAAAACCTGCATTTATTTCGAGATTTTGTTACGCTTAATTGCAAATGCGTAAAACAAATATCACCAACGAAGAAAAGATTCTTTTAAAGGAATATGCCAAAACCTCCCCACTCATCCTCATACGATATAAAGCTGGGGCCGTACTCATGGCGAATAAAGGGATGTCATCCGCTGACATTGGCGACATCCAAGACCGCTCCTCACGAACCGTGGGGAGCTGGCTCAATGCCTGGCGAACTAGTCGCCTCAGCATGATATTCACCGGCCACGCCGGCAATGACAACGCCAGTCCTCTAACCCGCGACCAGCGCCAAGAGGTCAAGCAGGCGCTCAGCTCTCCACCCTCCGACTTTGGCTTGCCTCAGGCCTTCTGGGATGTACCCCAGCTCAAAACCTACCTCCAGACCAAGTTTGAGATTGTGTATGAATCTCCGCAGTCATATCATTTCCTCCTACGGTTTAGTAATCTGTCGTTTAAGTACCCGGATACCTTTGACCTCAGGCGCAATGTGGCTACGATTGAGGCCCGGATGCGAGAAATCCATGCTGAAGTTGCCCCGCTGCTTACCAGCAAGGAGTGGGAAGTGTTTGCCGTTGACGAAGTCCGGATAGAACAAGAAGCTATTACCCGCCGGGCTTGGCTCAAAAAGGGCAAGCGCACCATTGTCAAAGTCGACCGGGACAAAGAGGCTCAGAGCTATATCGGGTTCTTGAACCAGAAATCGTTCACCTGCGAAGTGTATGAAATGCCCTGGCAAAACCAGGAAGAGGTGTTGAAGGCATTCGAGCTCTTCTTGAAAAACCACCCAGACAAGAAGATTGCCATTATCTGGGACAATGCCGCCTTCCACAAAGGTCGTGCGATTCGAACAGCCTTAGCCAAAGGCCAACTCTTGGAGCGGGTCCACCTCATCCCCATGCCGCCCTATGCCCCTGACAACAATCCAATTGAGCATGTTTGGAACACCACCAAGCAAGCTGTAGCCAATATTCAGCGTTCTACCTTTGAAGACACAAAAAAGGCCTTTACCGGCTATATTGCCGGAAGGCTGTTTAAATATGGTTTATGACGGTTTTGTTTTGAGAGGGCTATAGGTAGGTCGAGCGGTAGGTGAAGAGGATGACGGTGCGGCGTTTGTACCGCGGGATCATCGTTTGGTCGAGCCAGCCGTTGCTCCTGGTCACGAGGAACTGTGACAGTTCCAGGATGAGTTCGCCTTGTCGGAACATCTGCCTCACGCGTATGGTTCCCCAGGCTACGGCGGCTACCATGCTGAGGCCGAGGACCAGGAGGAACGCGATCTTGATATCCGTAAGCAGCATGATGTGCTCCAATCTGTCCGAACGGTGCGCCTGACTTCAGGTTTTGTAATAATACAATGTATGATCATTAATGTCTATCTCGCCTGGATTGATCTGGACGATGTGCGCCTATAGAATAAACAGGTCTCTGCACCATACGCATATGCGGTGCATAAATTTTTCTCTGTACTACTACCAACGGGAGCTTAAGATTGTCCGGGTCCGTGGACCACGTGACTGAGGGCACCCACCTGCGATTCGCAGGGAAAAGTTGGTGGCTGCTGCGGTGGCGCGGAGCCAGGATTTATTGAGTGGGGTGTAAATGAAAGTTCGGATTATCAATAAGAGCCGGCATCCGCTGCCGGAGTATCATACGGCGGGAGCGGCGGCGCTCGATGTGCGGGCCAACCTGGAGGCGCCGGTGACGCTGGGGCCGCTGGGCCGGGCGCTGGTGCCTACGGGGCTGTTTGTGGCGGTGCCGGAGGGCTACGAGATGCAGGTGCGGCCGCGTAGTGGGCTGGCTGCCAAGCACGGGGTGACGACGGTGAACGCGCCGGGGACGATTGATTCGGATTACCGGGGTGAGCTCAAGATCATCATGGTGAATCTATCGGACGAGCCGTATACGATCGAGGACGGTGATCGAGTGGCGCAGGTGCTCGTGAAGCCGGTGGAGCGCGTGGAGTGGGTCGAGGTGGAGGCGCACGATGAGACCGAGCGCGGGGAGCAGGGGTACGGGCATACCGGGCGCTGAGGTAATACCTTGACGGGTGGTATTACCTTTTGGTAGGGTAATACCATGAAGTATTCGTCTACCATGACTAGCAAGGGGCAGGTGACCATTCCGGTCGAGATTCGGCGTAAGCTGGGGCTCAAGCCGGGACAGGCGGTGAGTTTTGATTTGTCCGGGGATATCGCTACGATTGAGCAGCCGGATTGGCATAAGGAGTTGGCGGCGCTCCACGCTCGCGTGCGAGAGCATATGCAGCGCACCAACCGAACCTTCCCGCAGACCGATGATGAACTGAGGGAGGTTCGTTTACAGGCTCATCGCGATGCGGCGGCCTATCGAGTAGAGCGAATGCGAGAGTCGGAGTGAGCGCACTTGATACCAACCTGGTGTTGCGGCTGTTGCTCGAGGATCATCCGGCCCAGTCGCCGGCAACGGTGGCGATGGTAGCGAAGGGCCGCAGGAGTGAATTTACGGTTGAGGATGTGGTGTTGTTTGAGTGTGTGTGGATTTTGCAGGGGTCGGCCTATGGATTCGATCGGCGGTTAATTGCTGATCTCATCACCGAGCTTACGAGGATTGAGCAAATTGCCTGTAATCGGCTCCTGATATCCCAAGTTATGCCGGTATATGTTCATCATAAGGCGGTGTCGTTCATCGACATTGCGCTGGCGGTTTATGCGGAACTGAATGGAACCGGGCCATTGCTTACATACGATAAGAAATTGGCAAAGGCTTTGCCCCATCTGGTGCGGTTAGTTGCATAAGTGGCCGAATTGACTCATAATCGGACAGTTATCGGGGTGTGGCGCAGTTGGTAGCGGTCGCCGTGGCGACGCTGGGGGCCGTGAGGAGTTAGGATTGTATACCATATATGTGTTGCGGAGCGAAAAGAACGGGCGCCGATATACGGGCCAGACACAGGATTTTGAGCTCCGTTTTGAGCAACATAATTCCGGCATCACTAAATCAACTCGATCGATTGCTCCTTTTAGGGTAGAGTATACGGAGGTTTTGCCAACCAGAACCGAAGCCATGAAGAGGGAGCATTTTCTCAAGTCGGGTGCCGGTCGCAAGTGGCTCGACCAGAGATTGTAAATTATCGGGGTGTGGCGCAGTTGGTAGCGCGTACGGCTGGGGGCCGTGAGGTCGCAGGTTCGAGCCCTGTCACCCCGACCAATGTACTTATGCTTGAAAGGAGACCCAAGCGGTCTCCTTTTGTTGCTATACTGGCTGCATGACAAGACTCAGTAATTTTGAATTTGAAGGCCAGCTTCTGCCAACCAAGTTTGAAGAGACTCAAACGGTGATGGTCGTTTTGAGGATTTGCCGGAATAGTTCGCTAAGGTGAGGCGTATGGTTGACCAGGAATTATTTTTTGTCTGCTAGACTTACTCTATGGTAACCATTATTTTCGAGGCTCATTCGACCTCGTTGGACAACGAAGCTGAGCTTTCGTCGGGGTGGAATGATGTCGATCTCTCGGAAGCCGGATTGCGTCAATCTTCTGAGCTGGGAACCCGGTATAAGGACCGTTTGCCCGATGCGGTATTTTGCTCGGATTTGCAGCGAAGCTATAAGACGGCTGCAATTGCTTTCAAGGATAGGCTGGTTCCGATATTCATTGATTCGAGATTGCGCGAATGTGGTTACGGGAAGCTGACCCAAGCTCCTAAAAGTGAGGTTGAGGCAAAAAAAGCCGAGCACATTAGCAAGCCGTTCCCTGATGGCGAGAGCTACGAACAGACTTCTAGGCGGGTGGCTAAGTTTCTGGAAGATCTCAGGGTGTCGTATCAAAATAAGACCGTTGTGATTATAGGTCATCGGGCGACCCAGTATGGGTTTGAAGAACATTTGCTGGGTAAGAAGCTTGAGGATATCATATCGGAACCCTGGAAGTGGCAGCCCGGATGGGTGTATTCGGCTTGAGCTTCCTCGTGGATTGCCTCGTTTTGATGACGGCCGGATCGACTTCACTGGTGCGCGCAAAGCGCCAGTGTTGAATGTGGTTGTTTATTATGAGGGAAAAATTCTTATCGTAAAACGTAGCCAGAAAGTAGGCACCTACCGGGGCCTGTGGAATGGAATTTCTGGGTTTATCGATGAGCCAAAATCGATTGAGGAGTTTGCTAAACAGGAGCTCATGGAAGAGGTGGCCTTTGATGAGCGCGTCATTGCGAGCATGGGCGTTTGCAGGCCGTATGAAGTTGATGACCAGGGCATCGGCCGGACATGGGTGGTATACCCGGTATTGGTAATGTTGCGTCAAAAACCGGCTATTACCTTGGATTGGGAGCACACCGATTTTGCTTGGATCAATCCCGAAGCACTCAAGGGCTATGAATATGTTAAGGACTTTGATGTCAGCGTCAGGGAGGCGTTGGCTAGGATGTCGGAATGAAGCTGGTAGGTCGATGGCCGCGCCGATTTTGATTACTTTGCTGCTACTGGCTGATCTGTGTTGTATTTGATACATCAATAGTGAAAATTTAATTTGAATTTTTGAGCGTAATCTGTCATAATCTGAAGGTCAGACTAGAAGATGATCGCGCCGGCTGCAAGGTCGGTGAGGAAAGTCCGGACAGCATAGAGCAGGACGGTTGCTAACGGCAACCGCGGGCGACCGTAGGGAAAGTGCCACAGAAACGATACCGCCGGGCGCAAGCTCGGTAAGGGTGAAACGAGTGCGGCAAGAGCGCACAGCTGGCCTAGGTGACTAGGCGAGGAGGTAAACCCCGTCCGCTGCAAGGCGGCTCAAACATCCCGAAAGGGGCGCTGCTCGCGCGTTTGAGCGATCAGACCGCATGAGGTTCGCGGCAACGTGGACCCAAGATAGATGATCATCCTCGACAGAATCCGGCTTATGACTAGTCTGGCAATGCCATTATTTTTAGCGCGCGGTGTACAATAGCGACAACAGATTATGCGCAAACGAAGCGAATTATTTTTTAGCGTAATACTTGTGCCATTGGATTTTTTGGCGCTGCTAGGTGCGTTTGCGGCGGCCTATATTATTCGGGTGAAGCTGGAGGACAAACCGGTGGCTCATCCGATTCCAGCGGCTGAATTTGTGCACGTGCTGCTGATTTTGCTGCCGCTGTGGATTGTGATTTTTGCGTTGTCGGGGTTGTACGTGCAGTCGAACTTACGCGGGAAGCTGGGTGAGATCGGCAAGGTCTTTGTGGCGGTGTCGGGTGGAGTGATGCTGAGCATTTTGCTGGATTTCTTTCAGCCGCAGTCGTTGTTTCCGTCTAAGGCGGTGCCGATTTATGCTTACGGTTTGGGGCTGGTGTTTGTGTTGCTGTCGCGGACGCTGGTGCGTTGGCTGCAGCGGTGGTTGTTTCAGTTTGGAGTGGGGGTGCATAACGCGGTGATCATTGGTAGCGGCGAGATTGCGCAGCGGATGGTGCCGGATTTGCAGCAGGCGTTTTCGGGTTACCGGCTGCTGGCGTGCGTGGACCGGTCGCGGGGAGCGGCGAAGCGGATGCGGGGGGTGCCGGTGTTTGACGCGCTCGAGGAGGCGATCGCGGCAGTGGCGCCGGACGGTAATTTGGATGAAATTATTCAGGCCGATTCGGCGCTGGAGCAGGACGAGATTTTGGCGCTGGTAAATTATGCGGCTAATCACCAGATTGGGTACCGGTTTGTGCCGAACCAGTTTGGGCTGTACGCCTCAAACTCGGTGCTTGGTACGTTGGCCGGGGTGCAAATGATTGAGATTCGGCTCACCCCGCTTGATGGTTGGGGGCGGGTGGCGAAGCGGGTGTTTGACTTGATGGGTTCGGCGTTGGCCATAGTGGTGTTGTCGCCGTTGCTGGTGGGGCTGGCGTTGCTGATAAAACTGCGGGACCCGAGTGGCCCGGTGTTGTATCGGCATCATCGTTTGAGCCGAAGCGGACGCTCGGTGGGGGTGCTGAAGTTTCGGACGATGGAATGGCGCTATTGTGACGGGCCGGGGCGTCCGTTTACGAGTGCCGAGGAGACGCTGCGAGCGATGGGCCGCCCTGAGCTGATAGCGGAATTTAAGCGGGCGCACAAAATAGAGAATGATCCGCGGGTGAGTCGATTTGGGCGGTTTTTGCGCCGCACCAGTCTGGATGAATTGCCGCAGTTTTTGAATGTGCTGAAGGGTGAAATGAGTCTGGTGGGGCCGCGGCCGATTGTGGCGGCGGAGTTGGATCATTACGGCCAGCGGGGTGCGACCTTCTTGGCGCTCAAGCCGGGAATGACGGGGTTGTGGCAGATTTCGGGACGGAGTGATATTAGCTATGATGACCGGGTGAAGCTTGATATTTATTACGTCGAGCACTGGGGCTTGCTACTTGATACCAAGATTTTGCTGAAGACAGCGCTGACGTTTTTGGCCGGTAAGGGGGCATACTGATGCGCGAGCCGAAGATTGCGCTGACGCATCACTGGCTGACGTCGCCTGGCGGGGCCGAGAAGGTGTTGTATGAATTGCATCAAATGTATCCGGAGGCGCCGATATATACCTCGGCCTATGATCCCAAAAAGTTTCCGGAATTTGCGGGCGCCGATATTCGAACGACGTTTTTGGACAAGATCCCGTTTTTGAAGCTGAAGCACCAGCTGTTTCCGATATTTTTGGGGACGCCATTTAAGACGCTTGATATGAGTGGGTATGACATTGTGATTTCGTCGTGCGCGGCCGAGGCCAAGTATGTGCGGACGAGCGGGGAGACACTGCATATCTGCTACTGCCACACGCCGGTGCGTTACTACTGGAGCGATTATGAATGGCGGCTCAAGAATTTGCCCTTTGGGGCCTTTAACTGGCTGGCGCGGCTGGTGTTTCCGGTACTGATTGGGGTGCTGCGGTGGGTAGACTACCGGGCGGCGCAGGGGGTGGATGTGTTTGTGGCGAACTCGCGGCATATTCAGCGGCGGATTGCGCAGTATTATCATCGGGATTCGACCGTGATTTATCCGCCGATTGTGATGGGGGCGCAGGGGGTGGTGGGGTCGGGGGGGCGTGATTATTATTTGATTGTGGGGCGGCAGGTGGCGTCGAAGCGGCTGGATGTGGCGGTGGATGCATTCAATAGCCTGGGGTTGCCGCTCAAGGTGGTGGGGGCGGGGGAGGAGATTGCCCGGCAGCGGCCGCGGGCGCAGGCTAATATTGAGTTTTTGGGGCGAGTGAGCGACGACGAGCGCGACCGGTTGTTTGCGGGGGCCAAGGCCTTTGTGTTTCCGCCGGAAGAGGACTTCGGTATGGTGCCGTTAGAGGCTATGGCCGTCGGTACGCCGGTGATTGCCTATGATGGCGGTGGCGCTCCGGAGTATGTGACGGACGGCGAGACGGGTGTGCTCTTTGGATCGCAAACCGGTGCGGCGTTGGCTGATGCGGTGCAGCGATTTGAGGGGATGACATTTGATGAGGGGGTGATTCGGGCGCGGGCCAAAGAGTTTGATGCGTCAATATTTCGCAAAACCATGGCAAAATTTGTGCGAGATAAATGGGATGTTTTTACCTTGAATAAGGGTACTTTGCGCCCTTAGTTTTTTGCGGATTTTCTGGGTATTTTTGCATTAATTACTATTTTTGTATTGGGGAAATCAAAAAACGCCTAGCGCATCGGTGCGGAGGCGTTTTTTGGTTTCGAACGTATCTATTTGGTGGCTTTGGCGGTGTCTACGACCGCTTCGAAGGCCTTGGGGTGGGTGACGGCGAGCTCGGCGAGGATCTTGCGGTCGAGCGTGACGCCGGCTTTTTTGAGGTTGCCCATGAAGACCGAATAAGACAGTCCGAATTGGCTGACGCCGGCGTTGATGCGGGTGATCCAAAGACCGCGGAGGTCGCGCTTCATGTTGCGGCGGTCGCGGTATTGGTATTGGAGGGCTTTGAGGACAGCCTGACGAGCCTGGCGGACGCTGGCGCGCCGGACGAGGCTATAGCCTTTGGTCTGGGCCCGGAGTTTCTTGTGTTTGGCGTGGCTGGTGACGCCGCGTTTGATACGCATTATTTATAATTTCCTAGCATTACCTTAACGTTGGCAGTATCGCCGGCTGAAATCTGGAATTCCTTAACGTACTCACGTTTGGCCGAGGCCGACTTGTGAGCGAGCATGTGGTTGCGGTAGGCGCGGCGGTGCATCAATTTGCCGGTAGCGCTGATCTTGATGCGCTTGGCCATTCCCTTGTGTGTCTTAAGCTTTGGCATCTTTGGTGTCCTTCTTGGATCCTACTATCATGTTGAGGTCGCGGCCTGAAAGTTGAGGGGCTTGCTCCTGGACGGCGAATTCCTCGATTTGATCCATAACTCGCTTGAGAATGGCGCGTCCGAGGTCGGGGTGAGTGATTTCGCGTCCTCGGAACAGTAGGCTGATCTTGACCTTGTCGCCTTGTTCGAGAAACTTCTTGACCCGGCTTAGTTTTACCTGCAGATCGTGCTCACCGATCTTGAGGCCGAGCCGGACTTGCTTTACCTCAACTTGCTTTTGAGACTTACGGCTCTTGGCGAGTTGCTTGCCTTGTTCGTAGCGGTATTTGCCCCAATCGAGGATTTTGACTACGGGAGTTTCGGCGTTGGGAGCTATCTCTGCCAGATCTAGGCCAGCCTCGGCGGCTAGGTCCAGTGCCTCACGGAGGCTAACAATACCACGCTGTGACCCATCAACATCGACCAAACGAACAGTTTGGGCGGTGATCTCACGGTTCAAGCGGATTTTGTTTATCTGGAAGTCTCCTTGAAAAAGCTCTTCGGTACTATATCAGTTTGAGGGTTCCTGGTCAACGGGTATTACGTTTATTTTCCTAGAGGCTTGGGGGTGGTGATTACGCGGCAATGGCGTCCTTGAAATCGGCGATAATTTTCTCGGTGATAAAGCGAATGCGCCGGTCGGTGAGGCGGATGGCAATGGGCGTGCGCCCGGCGACTTTGCCGTCGACCATGATCCCGGTGGGTGGGTCGGTTTCGATCACCACGCGGTGGGCTAGGAAGCGCGTGGTGGCGGTGTCCTCGAGCAGGCTCTCGCCGCTGCGGCGCCGCAAGGTGCGCCACACCATGGTGCCGAGCCCGAGGCGGGCCTGGGGTCGGTCGCTGAGGGCGATAATGAGGCGGTTTTCGGCTAGGGGGTTGAGAAATTTTTGATTGGCTACCGAGAGGGTGAAGATATCGCAGGCCAGGGTGAATTTGCCGTCAACTTCGATGCGGCATCCCAGGCTGTTGTAATGGGAGGCGTGTCCGAGGCTCTGGGCAAATTGGCCGACGCGCGCGCGGACACCGGACTGCGAGGTGTCGACGGTTTTGTCGAGGTCGGTTTCGAATCCGAGGGTGAGGGTGGAGAGAAAGAATTTTTGGCCGGCAGCGATCAGCGAGTAGGAGGTAAGCCGGCGGGCGGCCAGGGCTTCGCAGGCTTGGGACCAGGTGATGATGCCGAGCTGACTGGCGACGCGGTTGGCGGTGCCGATGGGGATGATGCCAACGGCGACGTTGTCGCGCTCGATGCCGTTGATGACTTCGTTGACGGTGTCGTCGCCGCCGACGGCTACGATGGTGGTGTGCCCGGCGGCGACGGCAGCTTTGGCGAGCTTGGTGGCGTCGCCGGGGCCGGTGGTTTTGACCCATTCGCCGCGAATGTTTAGCTTGTCGAGGCGTGAACGCAGCTTTTCTTGGAGATTTTTGATCTGTCCGTGACCGGCTGCTGGGTTGACGATGTAATAATACATGGTTTAGAGATTCTTGGTCTCGGATTGAGGCTCGGGTTTGGTGGGTTCGGGGCCGAGCGGTATGACGGTTTGCATTTGGCTGCGGCCCACGAAAATACCGCCGGGGCTGATGGCGAGCCCACCGGAAACGATGTCGCCCTCGACTTGGCCGGTTTCGCGGATAGAGGCTTCGCCGGTGGCGGTAATGTTGCCCTTGAGGTGGCCGAGTATCGTGATATTGGTGGCGGTGACGTCGGCCGTGATGCGGCCGTTGACGCCGATGGTGAGGTCGCCGGCGGTGGTGATGGTGCCGTCGAGGCTGCCGTCGATGGTGATATCGGCATCGCTGTTAAGGGTGCCATGCACGGTGACACCGGCGCCGATGATCGTTTCGCCGCCGGCTACTCCCAGTGCGTCATCGTGACTTTTTCGAGCCATGTTAGTTCTCCTCGCTTATCTGGGGTACGCGTTTGGCGGCTTGGTTTAAGGCTTGCTGCTCCTCGACCGAAAGCTGGTATTTGCTCTTGCCAAAGTCGACGGGCTTGACGTAAACCCGGGTGCCTTGGCGGCCGTGGATGCTCGAAAGTACATAGCCGGAATCGTGGGCATCGAGTACGGCTAGACTGAAGCTTTGATCGCCGCCGGTGTCGCCGAAGGGGTTGAACCGGACCACCGAGATCTTTTGTGAGGCGAGGGCGCCGGTGATCGAAAGGCGCTGGTATTCGGATTCTAGCTCGCCTAGGCGGCTATCGACGGCTTCAACGCGGGCTAGGTGACCGGTGAGGGTGGATTCGAGCGATGCGGCGACATTGCCGCCGAGTGCGGCGCTGAAGCGCGTCGTGAGCCGTCGTACCTGTACGAGGGCAATAACACCAAGGCCGAGGCTGGCCAGGGCAAGGGCAATGAGGGCATATATCACAACGAGGTCCTTCTAGCTCGTCACCAGTATATGGCGTGGAGCAACCTCGGCGCAAACTGGGACCAGGCGAGGGGGGTGCCAGATATGCTACAATGCGGGCCATGGCAAAGAAGAAGAATACGGCAAAAAAGCACAAGTTCAAGCACGTTGAGGCTGCCGGCGCAACCGCCGTTGTAGCGACTGCGACAGAATCTCCGGCTGCGATGGGGGCGTCGCTTCAGTCTAGCGCCCGCTCGGTGGCGCCCGCGGTAAGCACTCGTGATTTCTCGTACGTTTCGAGCGATTTGCGGCGAATCGGCGTAATGGCGGTGGCTTTGGTCGGCGTAGAGCTGGTTTTGTACTTTGTGCTCGTGCACACCTCCGTGGGCGCCTCGATTTATAATCTGGTAAAGGTTTAGCCGTTTACGCTGGCTTGGGCGGTGTGGTTGGTACGGGTTTCGGGGAGTCGGGGCCGGTACTGGAGCGCCTCGGTGAAGTGGTGGGTTTGGATGGTTGAGGAGGCTTCTAGATCGGCGATGGTGCGGGCGACTTTTAGGATGCGGCTGTAGCCGCGGGCCGAAAGGCTGAGATTGCTCATGGCATGAGACGCGATATCGGTAGTTTCGTTGTTAATAGTACAATGTTTTTGAATATCTCTAGTACTCATGTGGGCGTTGCAGCTGACGCCGTGTTCGTAGGCGCGCTGTTGCTGGATGGTGCGGGCGCGCTGAACGCGCCCGGCTATGTCGGCGCTGCTTTCGGCGGGACGAGCGCGGATGATGGCTTGTTGATCGATGCGTGCCACCTCGGTGACGATGTCGATGCGGTCGAGGAGTGGACCGGAAATTTTGCGTTGGTAGCGGTTGATGGCGGCGTGTTCGCACTGGCATTTTTCGTCGGGGTCACCGGCGAAGCCGCAGGGGCAGGGATTGCGGGTGGCTACGAGCATAAAGCGGGCGGGAAAGGTGGCTACTCCGGCGGCGCGGGCAACGGTAATGGAGCCGTCTTCTAGCGGTTGACGCAACACCTCGAGCACTCCGCGGGGGAATTCGGGTAATTCATCCAGAAATAACACTCCGCCGTGGCTGAGGCTGATTTCGCCCGGACGGGGTTTGGTGCCGCCGCCGATGAGGGCCACGCTGGAGGCAGTGTGATGCGGTGATCGAAACGGCCGCGTGCGCATGATGCCCGTGGCCTGGCGGCCGGCGAGGTTGTGGAGTTTGGAGATTTCGATGGATTCTTCGAAGGTAGGCTGGGGCAGTATGCCCATAATGGCTTTGGAAAGAAGAGTTTTGCCGGTGCCGGGAGGTCCGGTGAGCAAGAGGTTGTGGCCGCCGGCAGCAGCGATTTCGACTGCGCGCTTGGCTGCAACCTGGCCGTAGATGAGGCTAAAATCTACCACTGGGGAGTCGGCCGGCTCGAGGGTGCTGCCCGCGGTAGCAGCAAACGGGGAAAGCAGCGTATGGCCAACGAGGTGCTGATAGAGTTCGAGGAGGCTTGATACCGCGAAGACCTTGGTTTGGCCCGAAAGGGCGGCTTCGGCGGCGTTTTCGGGGGCTACAAAAAGCCGTTCAAAGCCGCCGCGGTGGGTCATTTCGGCGGCGATGATGGCTCCCCGGACGGGGCGAATGGTGCCGTCGAGGGCGAGCTCGCCCATAAACAGGCTGCCTTCGAAGAGGCTGGCGTCAATTTGGCCGCTCGCGGCGAGGACGGCTACGGCCATGCCAAGATCGTAGCTGGAACCATCTTTCGGCAGGTCGGCGGGCGCGAGGTTGAGGGTGATGCGTTTGGGTGGCAGCATCAATTGGCTGTTTTTGATAGCGCTGCGTACGCGTTCGCGGGATTCGTCGACGGCTTTGTCGCCGAGCCCAACGATGACAAAACCGGGCAGGCCGTTGGTCATGTCGCATTCAATGGAGATGAGGTGGCTGTCGATGCCAATAATGGCAGGGGCGTACGTAGTGGCTAGCATGAGTTCTCCTGGTGAGACCTGCACTATACCGAACGTAAAGCGAACATGCAAGGGCTAGTCGGTGGTTTTGCCCTGGTACCACAAGGCGGCGTATTCGGGGGCGACGGGATTTACCTCGATGCCGGTTCCCAGCTCGGCCCCGGCGAATTTGGTGGTGCGAGGTTCGACTTTTATGACGAAATGATGGTCTTGGTGGTCGAGGGATTCTTGTATAATATAGTTGAAACTTATCGTTGATGCATCGAGACGAGCGGTTATTTTTTTGATAATTATTGCAAGGGATTGTATTTCATCGGCGTGGAGTTCGCCGAGTTTGTTGATGTGGCGGCGAGGAAGCAGCCAGACCTCCAGGGCGTGACTGGAGGCGTAGGGGGCGAGGGCTACAAAATGTTTATCGTGACTAACGAGGCGCACTTTTTGTTGTTCTTCCCAGGCGATCGTGTCGCAATAGGCGCAGGTGTTGTGGAGATCCCAATGGTGATTGAGCGCGTCGCTCTCGGTGGCGATTTTGGGCGGTATGATGGGCAGGGCAAAAATTTGGCAATGGGCGTGGGCGATGCTCGCTCCGGCGACGGGGCCATCGTTTTTAAATATGAGTACGTAGCGGATGCCGTCGATTTTGGAGAGCTCGCTGATTCGCTGGCGGTAGGCGGCAAAGATTTCGACGATATGGCTGACGGAGAGGTCGGAAAATTCACTGAAGTGATCGGGCGTGTTGATGATAACTTCCTGGATGCCAAAGGCCTTGGGGTTGTCGGGGGAAAAGGCTGGGAAGACATTGCGGACGACTTTCACGCGCCAGTCGGCGCCGCGGGGATGCTGCCATACGGCGTGCTCGGTGTTGTGATCGAATGGGCAGTGGTCCATGACCAGCTTGTGGGGCTCGGCGGCGCGGGAGAAAGAGTCGGGCCGGAAGCTGCGCCGGGGCGCGATCACGACGTAGCTATCGAGAAAATAGTGCTTGCGGAGCTCTGCACGCTCGTTTGTGAATTTGGATTGGGCTGACTTCGCCACCGAGGGTTTCACCGTTGTTGTCGCTAGCGTAACAATTTTGGAGCCGGAACGCCAGTTTTGGCACTGCCGTGGCGCGTGTTTTTAGGCAGGGAGGCCGATGAGCGAGCCGATGGTAGAGGCGATCTCGGCGCTGGCTCCGGGTTGGGCGATGCTGCTGGCGGCTTCGGACATGTGCTTGAGTGTGGCCGGGTTGTCGAGTAGCAGGCGCACGGTGCTTGCCATCTCGCTGAGTTTGGGCTGCCAGAGCCCGGCGCCGGCGTTGGTGACGAAATCGACGTTGCCGTCTTCTTGACCCGAGAGCTTGGAGTAGAGGATAAGGGGTAGGTGGGAATTGAGCGCTTCGACGATGGTGCCGGGGCCGGCCTTGGTGACGATGAGATCGGCTGCGCGCATCATTTCGTCGAGGTTGCTGACGAAGCCGTAGACCTTGACGTTGGGTGGTGCCTCGGTCGAAAGTTTCTCGTAAAGGTTGGTATTTTTGCCGGTAACGACGGCGATGGTGGCTTCGAGGGGGGCGAGAAGGTTTGTAATCTCGTCGAGGGCCCCGACGCCTTCGCCGCCCGCCATGGTGATGATGGCCGGCTGGGTAGGGTTCCAGTCGAGGGCTTTTTTGAGCTGGTTTTTGGCTTTGGCGGGGGGATAAAAACGACTGGATACTGGTTGCCCGATGACTTTTATTTGTTTTGGCTTCAATCCGCATTCGTGTGCTAGTTGGGCGGCTTGGGGGGTGGGCGTAATGCAGAGAGTGGTGCGGGTGTCGAACCAGATCAGCGGGACGGTGACGAGGTCGGTGACGACAGTGACAAACGGTATTTTGATATTGTGTCGGGCCAGCGTTTCGAGCATGCCGGCGTTGGCAAAATGGTAGGTGGATATAACGAGGTCGGCGGGGTGATTTTCGAGCAACTTTCGGCTGTTGCGGAGGGCGTAGAGGGAAATACTGGAATTGATGATCTTGGATCTACGAGGTCCATCGACGATTTCGTAAAGGCTGCGCCAGGCCTTGGGTGATTTTATGACGAGCTGAAACAGATCACCACCGCGGTCGAAGGGCTGAGGGGCGATTTCTTTGAGTGAATCAATAATTTCGACAACGACTCCCTCTTGATACTTGGTCACGAGGGCTTCGGCGATGGCATTGGCAGCGCTCTTGTGGCCGCCGCCGGCGTTGGCCATGAGGATCAAAATACGCTTTGGTGCTGTAATTTTATCAACAATAGGGGTCATTTATGCTCCTGAGCGGTGAGGGTAGTGAGTATTTTGAGCAGTTTGGCTGCGGTGTGGTCCCAACTGAAGCTGGCGGCTTGAGCGGAGCCGAGTTTGATGAGCTCGGCGCGAACAGGCGGCTGCTCGAGCGCGCGAATTTGGTCCGCGAAAGCGGCTGGAGAATCGGGATCGAAGTACAGCGCGGCTTTTCCGGCGACCTCGTGGAAGATGGGTATGTCGCTGCAGACTACGGGCACTCCGTGCGCCATGCCTTCGACGAGCGGCAGCCCGAAGCCCTCGAAGCGCGAGGCACTCACGAGGGCCGTGGCGCTGCTTAGCAGTTTAGCGTAGTCGGCGTCGCTGGCGCCATTCCAGAAGGTGATGCGGCTGGCGACGTGGTGCTGGTTGGCCAGGGCGGTGAGGGCGGCGAGGCGGTCTGGGGTAGCGCGGCCGGTGAGATGGAGGTGGTATTTGGGCAGCAGGGGCAGTGACTGGATGAGCAGTTCGGCGTTTTTGTAGGGCATGAGGGTGCCCATAAACACCAATTCAGGCTTAATTTTTGTGTTCGCAATGGCCGATGGGAGCTTGGGGGCGGCATTGTAGAGGACTTCTACGGGCCGATCGGTGAGATGGTTTGATGTGATTTCGTGTTTTGAGAATTCGCTGACGGTGGCGATGAGGTCGGCTTGATTGAGTACGAGCCGGCCGGGCCAATAGGCTTGGTGGTAGAGCCACCAGAAGGCGCGAGCCGATACGCTGAGGTCGGTGGGCGCCATGGGGTAGCGGTAATAGATGGTGTCGTGGAGGGTGAAGATGAGTTTGTAGCGGCGGCCGATGGTGCCCATGATCTGCATGGGGCTGTAGACGGCGTCGGCGTCGAGGCGGTTGAGCTTGAGCGGCAGGAGGATCTCGGCCGGTGAGGTGGGTTGGTTGACCTGGATGTAGGTGGGTCCGGTGGGCAATAGCTTCAGCTGGCGTTGATCACAAATGAGCGCGGTGACGGGCGTGAGTTTCACGAGTGCTTCGAGGAGGTTGGCGCCGAAGCGGCTGATGCCGTCGTGATGGTCGGTTTTGGTCCAGCGGGCGTCAAAAATTACCATCATAATGACCCCACTCTATCATAAGTGGTATCTGACTTGATATAATCGCGTCATGAAGATTCTCATGGCCTCCGATCTTCACTGGCCAACCATTAACGGGATTGCGACTGCTGGCAGAACCCTCGCGCAAGGTTTGGCGGAGCGTGGCCATGATGTGGTGGTGGTGGCGCCGTCGCAAACCGGCAAGCGCTCGGTGGAGATGGATGGTAATTATCGGGTGATGCGGACGGCGTCGGTGGTGTTTCCGTTTTATCAGAATTTGCGGATTTCGCTGTCACCCAACCGCGAGATCAATCAGATAACCAAAGAGTTTACGCCGGATGTGATTCATCTGCAGACGCCGCTGGCAGTGGGCTTGGGGGCGATTGGGGCGGCCAAGAAATACCATGTGCCCCTGGTGGCGACCAATCATGCGATGAGTGAGAATTTCATCGATAATCTCAAGTTGTTGGCGCCGTTTGCGCGGCAAATTGACTTTATGCTGCGTGAATATGGTAGTAGATTTTACAGCAATGCGGACGTCGTGACCTTGCCAACGCAGGCAGCTATCCGCATGCTGAAGCCGGATTCGTTTTCGAAGCCGTTTGTAGCGATTTCGAATGGAGTTGATTTGAGTCGGTTTAAGTCTGGCAAGGTGTCGGCGGAATTTTATGAGCGATTTGGGATTCCGATGGGTGTTCCGGTAGTGATGTATTTGGGTCGGCTTGATGCCGAGAAGCATGTGGGGGTGTTGGTGCGCGCGGCTCATCGGCTTTTGGGCCGGGTGAAGTTTCACTTGGTGATTGTGGGCGACGGCAATGATTTGGCACATCTCAAAGAGTTGGCGCGTGATCTGAATATGACTGACCGCGTAACCTTTACGGGCAAGGTGGACGAAGACGACAAGCCGACGATATTGCGGCTGGGTAGCTTGTTTGTGATGCCGTCGCCGGCCGAGTTGCAGAGTATTGCGACGCTCGAGGCGATGGCTACGGGTATGCCGGTGGTGGTGGTGAATGCTGGGGCGGTGTATGAGCTGTGTCAGGAGGGGCGCAACGGGTACTTGTTTGAGGTGGATGACTATGAGGAGCTGGCCGATCGAATGGGGCGGATCGTGGGGGATAAGACTGTCGTGGAGCAATTTGGGGCGGTGAGCCTACAGATCGCGCGAACACATGATCTGGCGAATACTATCACGGCGTACGAGAAGCTCTACGAACAAGTCGTGCGCGAACATAAACCCAAGATTAAACGGCGGGCGTTGCTGGGGGTGGTAAGAAGTCGTTGATAGCCGCGGCGGCTTCGCGGGCTTTCTCGTAGTGGATGATGTGGCCGACGTTGTCGAACTCAATGAGCTGGGCGCCGGCGATGGCGGCAGCGAGTTTGCGCTGGCCTTTGATCGGTGCGATGGCGTCGACTCGGCCGGCAATGAGGAGGGTGGGGATGGTGATGTTGGCGGCGTGGGCGGTGACCGTGTGCTCTACCGAGGCTCGGTAAACTTCGAAGAGGGTGTGGCGGTTGTGGAAGCGCTTCATGTAGGTCAGGTGGTTGGCATGAATCCATCGGCGTAGCTGTTTGTCGCGGGTTTTGGTCATGGTGGCACTGGCGAGCATGATGGGCCAGCTGTGGGACAGCCATACGAGGCCGATTTTCTCAGGTAGCCACTGGGCGCCTATTTTCAGATGCAGCCCTCCGAGCGCAATTTGGGGCCCGGTTTGGCTTTTGAGGGGGTGTTCGGCAATGGGGTTGATGAGTATCAGGTGGGTGGCGATGGCGGGATCAAGCGCCACGAGCTCAGCGGCGACGGTGGTGCCCATGGAATGGCCGAGTAGAATGACGGGGTCGAGCTTGAGGTGGTGGATGAGCTCGCGGATGAAGCGGGCGTAGCCGAGCATGTTGTGGGGTTGAGTGGTCATGGGGGTGGAGTCGCCGAAGCCGGGGAGGTCGGGGACCACAACGTGATACTTCGGCAGATACTTAATAATGCTGAGCAGGCCGTGATGGGTGCCGCGGAAGCCGTGGATGACTATGATGGTGGGGAGCTTGGGGTCGCCATAGGTCCAATATTTGGCATGGCTACCAAAGGCTTCGAAGCTGTGGCCGGGCTTGTCTTGGTGTTTGAGGTCGATCATCAAACAGAGGCTCCTTGGGGTGTGCGCAGCCACGAGGTGACGGCTACGGCGATCTCGGTGGGAATTTCGGCGGGTGCGAAGTGCCCCATGCCCTCGATGACTTTGATGATAATACCGGGGCGGTCGTAGCTGGCTATGACATCGGCGAGGCGGGTGAGGGGATCGGCGTCGCCGGCTACCACGAGCGTCGGGACGGTGAGGCTTGCTAGCCAGAGGGTGGGGTCGGTGGCGGCGAGGCTGAGGTAGTTTTGGACATTGATATGGGGCTCGAGCACTTGGAGTTCGTGCTCGCCTTCGGCCATGACGTAGGCGTGGGTGACGGGGTCGGTGGCGCGGGCTACGAGCTGGCGTATCGGCCGGTGGAGGCGGCGGTTGGTGAGCCAGCGCTTGTCGAGCGGCGCAGGAAGTGCCTGACCGATGCGGTAGTAAATAGTACCGGCACGCGAGATGATATTTGGCTTGGGGATGGGACTAATCATTACGAGGTGGTTGATTTCGGCCGATGTGGTGGCAGCGTAGGCGAGGCCGATGAGGGCCCCAAAACTGTGGCCGAGCAACGTGAGGTTCTGCAGCTTTAGCTCTCGGATGAAGCTGCCGACGAATGCGGTGTAGGCGGCTACGGTGTGCCGCCCGGCGAGCGGCGCGCTGCCGCCGTAGCCGGGGAAATCAGGGATGATGACGCGATGACCGGGGAATTGCTCGGCTAGCTTCAGGAGACCGGCGTGGCTGCTTCTCAGTCCATGTAGCATCAGGATGGTGCCGGGCAGATGGGGGCGGAGGTCCACGTAATGGACCTTGGCGCCGGCAATTGAAAGGGTGTGCGAAATTGGTGGTTTTGTGTTCACGGTTGGATGATATTTGTTTGATTATACCATCGTGCTGGGACGCTCTTGGCAGCAATAACCCCGGCTAGATTATGCCGGGGTTATTGTCGGGGTGTTTTTGGGTTTTTAGGAGTCGGTAGCGTCGGGCTTGATGCCGCCGGGATAATCCGCCTCGGTCTCGTCGCGCAGAGCCTCGTCGTCGAATTGGTCGTCGAGTTTGGGATTGTCGGCGGGGCTAAGGGTCTCGCCAAAACCATCATCGATGGGGCTGAGGGGCTGCATGTCGTCTTCGGACATGGCTTCTTCCTCGTCGGCCGCATCTTCCTCGGCTAGGTCATCGGCGCCGATGCGCTCGCCAAACTCATCGAGCTGGTACTCGCTGCCGTCATACGCAAGGTCCCCAAGACCAGGATCCATACCGTCATCTTCTAGGTAGTGCTGATACATTGTAACCTCCACATTACACCCCTCATGCTACGCCGGCGGTGTGAGCCTGGCTTTGTGATGGGTCCTAAAAAGCTTGGGATGAGCTGGGGTGTTTTTGTGAGTATCGTGGTGTTTGGTACAACACGCTTATGCTTATTTTGTCGCCCGGATGGTGTGAACCAGTACAGATTGTTGCTGGAACGGTCGATTTGAGGTAGAATACAGGAGTAAATCGTGGGGCTGATCAGGCTCGACGTTGGGACTTTTACAAGCTATGCGCGCAGGTCGTAGGCAAACGTTAGCTTCCACAAGTTAGCTTAACTGCCAACTTTTTCGCGCGGGTGAAGGCTGCCTTCCAGGCTCCTTCATTCGCCCCCGCTTACGCCTAATAACGTAAGCTATCGGCACCTGATTCCCGGTAGGGGTTCGCCGGTATCAAATCATCGGGACGCTCTGAGGGTTGGGCTTCTGCCCCTCAGCTAAGCTTTGAAGCTGCTCCCGCCACCGTTTGGTTTGCTCACAGGTGGAGGGCTAAGACATGTAAGCAAACTAAGCCTGTAGATCGCGAGCGAGTAACCCGACGGACCGGGGTGCGATTCCCCGCAGCTCCACCAATGTTCTTATGCTTAAAGAGTCAAGTTTCTTGGCTCTTTTTGTAATCTGTTATTGTTAAGGCATGTCACAGATTTATTTTATTGGCGGTGCTCCCCGAACGGGCAAGACTACGATTATCCATGCTCTCTTGAGAGAGAGGCCAATGCTCGCTGCATCAACGGATGCAATTAGGGCCGTTGCGAGAGGCGTATCAACACCTGAAATAAATCCCATCTTCATAAAGTGCAGCGTGGTGCATTTGGCTCAGAAAAGCACATCGACGCCTTAAAGAATAATCCGCAGGCCGCACTAGGTCATGAGCTGGGAGAAGCCGAAGAAACCTGGAAGTCGGTACTCGATTTCGTTGGTTATTATCAGCGCGACGGAAAGGATGCGATTGTAGAAGGGGTTGCCATACTGCCAGAGCAGCTCTCCAAGGTAGATTTTGAGTTTAAGTCGGTGTTTATTGCTAACCTTGCTGATCAGACTGAAGATATTCTTGCTCATGCTCGTAAAAATCCAAATGACTGGCTTCGCAAATATGATGAAGAAACAATTCGACTCTATGCCTCATTCAATCAGCTATGGAACAAGTTCTACGCAGACGAGGCGCGAAAATATGGCTTTCCGGTTATTGAGATAGAGTCGGGTAACTTCCATGCTTCCATAGAGAAGGCAGCCAGACTTCTTGTCGCTTAGGGACTAGATTTGGCAGCATATTCCTCAATATTCGCTGTTTTTATCACAGCAATCTTTGGTGGGTGAACTTGAATCGTTCAAACTTCGGCCCCAGTGCGTACCGCCACGCTGCGGCATCTCCATGATCAAGTGCCAAGATTTTCCCCGCAGCTCCACCAAAAGGGCATCTGACCTCAAATCAGGTGCTTTTTTGTTTGATGAATAGCTTGTTAGGGCCAATAACGTCGCTATTTTGGTAAGACTGCTGAGATAATGTTGTATCTGAAATACTTAATGTGTCTGTAAATCTCAACCGCAGACATTGCATTTGCAAAATGGTTTTCTTGCTTAAGCCATCGGGCGATTTGGTAGGGGAGTCGGGCCTTTCTTTCGAACTTTTGCAGTAACGGCAACATGCGCTCTGTGATGTCGCGTGATTCTACTTCTTTGAAGCCCTCTTTTGCCAAGGCGCTTTCAAGCGTTCCGTGAGTGAATTGGTCAAAAGCTGGCATGGCTGCTAATTTATTAACCCGTGTTAGTGCTTGCTTGGCATCCTGAGGCATTTTGTCTGCCATCGAGTACTCGAAGTGCACTAGTTTGCCGCCGGGTTTTAGTAAGCGATGAAACTCCTTAAGGGTTTTGGTGTAATCGGGGGAGTGTACGAGGGTTTCCATTGTATAGATGGCGTCAAATGAGGAATCGGGTAGGGTGGTATTTGAATAATCGGCTTTAAGAAACTCGACTTTGGTTTCCAGCTCGTCTTTAGCCGCCCGCTTCCTTGCCCTGGCTATGTTGAAGTCGAGCAAATCAATGCCGGTTACATTTAGGTGATGGTGCTTTGCTAGATAGAGGGCTACACCACCCTCTTCGCAGCCAGCATCAAGCACCTTTGCTCCGTCAGACAACGCCAGTGTTTGAGCTAATGGCTCGTCCATAAGCTCTTGCGCTTTGAGGGTCGGGAGGTCTTCTTGGCCTATTGGGTAGTAGCCAAAGTGTTTGACCCCACCCAATAATCTGTATCCAAGCCTTGACTCAAACGTGTGGTAGTAGCTGACTACGGGGTTCTTTTGCATAACGATATTCTAGCAGCTTGTTTATTCGTTGGAGCGATTTTTGGTGCGTGAGCTTGACGTATCAGGGGGATGGTTGGCGCTTTTTGCGGACCTATTTGTAGAGCTGTGAGTGCGTGCCGACTGCAACGAAAGTTGCCTCAGTTTCGTTTATAGCTTTGTAGTGTGCTCGCCAGTCGCCGCCAAACGATATTGATTCGGGCGGTAGTTTACGGTCAAAATTAGCTCTCAAGCGATGCGATCATATCCTCGGCGCTGCTAAACGGCCCCACCATGTTTCGACCGGCTTTTATGTCGGCGTTAGCTTCGCGCATGATCTTTTCGAGGTAGGGGGTAGGCTCTAGCGGGGCGCTAAGCACGACGCGGCGGTCACGGATCGCCTGTTTGACGACCATGTTTACGAGGGCCGTGCTCGATACGCCAAGCTCTGCGGCGAAAGACTTGAGCTGCTCTTTCGTCTCGGAGTCGATTTTGATGCTGAGCAATACGGTATTCATAATACATACATTGTATGGTTAACGTATGCGTGTGTCAAGCCGGGTTGGGCGGGGGTTCGATTTGCTACACTGGTTTCATGGCGTTAATCTACGAAACCCCGAATTTTATCATCAAGTCTGCGGAGTTTTCGCACGTGTATGTGGATCGGCGGGAGGGTGGTCATATTCAAATTAGGCCGAAGGTGCCGGTATCTGACCGGACGAAGCTTTCTCCTGAACTGGCGGTGGAATACGTGAAGCTGTCTATGGTGGCGGGCGAGGCTATGAAGCTGGCTTTGGGGCGGCGGGGGATTGATGTTGGCCTGATCAATTACCAGGATATGGGTAATTGGATGGTGTTTAAGCCGGAGGGTCCGACCCTGCACATGCAGCTTTTTGGCCGGGCCAGGGATGCGGTGAAGCAGAAGTATGGTGACGCGGTAAGCCTGCCGCATCTTGAGACTGGTTTTTATGATGGCTTTGAGCCGCTGGATGAGGGTGATGTGCGTGAGCTTCGGGCTGAGATCGAGCGGTTGATGCAGACTGATAAGTATCGGGGGGCGTGGTGACGGCGAAGGAGATCATTGAGCGGGTAATCTACCTCACGGTAGCGACTGCTTCGAAAGAGGGCGAGCTTTGGAATACGCCGGTCTACGATGCGGGGGAGGTAAGCGGGACCTATGTGGATGTGCGGAGTGAAGTTATTTTGCCGTAATGAGCTTGAAAAATCTGCGTCATGAGACTAGACTAAGTCTAGTTTACTTGGGTGCGAGCAATGAAAGTCGTGAACATACATGAGGCCAAGACGCAGCTGTCGAAATATTTGCAGGAGGCGGCGGAGGGCAAAGAGGTGGTGATCGGGAAATATGGGCAGCCGATTGCGCGCTTGGTACCGTTTGAATCGGACAAGCCGAAAATTGTCTTTGGCTTGTTGAAGGGAAAATTTTCGGTGTCGGATAATTTTGACGAGCCGGATGAGGAGCTTATCCGGATGTTTGAGGGTGAGGCGTGAGGCTACTGCTCGATACGAATGCGGTGTTGTGGGCCGTATTGGATTCGCCTTTGCTGGGTGTGGGTGCGCGGATGTCGCTCAAGCAGGCCGAGGCTACCTACGTGTCGGCCGCGAGCGTTTGGGAAGTGCGGATCAAGGCGGCGAAAGGTAAATTGACCTTGCCGAAGGGATTTTTGGCTGCGTTGGCAGCTACCGGATTCAAGGAGCTGCCGGTTGCCTGGGAGCATGTGGATGGGGTCGGTGGGGTGGAGTTGCCCCATGGTGATCCGTTTGATCGCCTATTGTTGGTTCAGGCCGGCCAGGAGCAGTTGATACTTTTGACTTCTGACGCCGTGCTGCTGAGCGCGCATCCTGATGCTTGTTTGGACGCGCGGGTGTGATATGACGGAATACGAGCAGATTCGACGCCGATATCGGCCGCCAGTGGTGCGGTATTTGCTAATTGCGGAGTCGCCGCCGCCGGCTGCGGGGGTGGCAAGCAGCCGGCAGTTTTACCGGGCCGAGTATCAGAAGCCCGATGACCGGCTCTATGCTAATACGATGCGGGCGGTGTTTGCGGAGGCAGCGGACGCGCCGGCGGGTGACCTGGAGGCGGCTAAGGCGGCGTGGCTGGGGCGGTTTCGGGACGCGGGGTTTTATATGATTGAGGCGCTCGAGACGTCACTGGAGCACGAGGTGACCAAGCCGGAGCGGCGGCGGCTGCTGGCGGAGCGGGCCGACGCGGTGATCGCGCGCGTGAGGGAGCTGGCGACGGCGGAAACGAAGTTGATTTTGATCAAATCGAACGTGTACGACATGCTGGCGGGGCCGTTGCGGGCGGCGGGATTTGTGGTGCTTAATGAGGCGCTGCTGGATTACCCGGGCCGGTTTATTCAGCGCGACTATCGAGAAAAATTGGCAGCTATGGTAAGAGTATAATCTGGGTATGGGGTGATCTAGTGGCCCGAGGGGAGAAGATCATGACTCGCAAGAAGGTGGCTGCGGCCGGGATCGGTTTGTCGGTGTTGGCTGCGGCTGCGGCGCTGGCGGTGCGGCGGTATCGCAGCGGCGGCGCCGAGGAGCTGACGGATGGTGATCTGGATCAGCTCGCGGAGCTGACACGGCGGTTCAACGCGGCGAGCCGAGGGAGTACGGCTCCGGAGGTGGAGGAGCTGCGGCGGGTGCTCGCGAAACTTCAGCGGGACGCTGGGATTTCGACGCGCGGTTTGTCGGTGCGGTTGTCGCGACTGCGGCGCCGACAGGCAGATTTGCCCGATGACACGCTCGTGTACGCCGAGGACCTGCTGGAGCGGATCGAGCTTCAGGCGAGCCGCGGTCGGTAGTCGAAATCACCCTTACGGGTGGCAGTAACATCTGCCCGTGGGGGTGTTATTGTGTGAGAGCAAAAAATTGATTCAGGGGGACGAGGGCGAGTATTTTTGGCTGCGGGGTGGCGATTTGAGGGTAAATCTGGTAGCATAATTGAAATCTCGCCCCGGGATGGAGTTGTTTATCATAACGAAGGTAGGTGATGCGTAATCATGACTGATCGAATACCCGAACTCAAATTGGTCGAGGCCCTAACGTTTGATGATGTCCTGCTGCAGCCTGGTAGCTCGGATATTTTGCCAAAAGATGTAAATATTACAACGAAATTGACGAAAAAGATTGAATTGAACGTGCCCGTGGTGTCTTCGCCGATGGATACGGTAACCGAAGCTCGCATGGCGATTGCGGTGGCGCGCGAGGGTGGCATCGGTATCATCCATAAATCACTCAAGCCTCATGAGCAGGCGCAGCAAGTCAATTTGGTGAAACGCTCGGAGCACGGGGTGATTGCGGAGCCGATTAGGTGCAAGGCCGAAAACACTTTGCGCGAGGTGGATGCGTTGATGGCGCAGTATCGGATTTCGGGCGTGCCGGTGGTGGGTGAACGGGGTGAGCTCGTCGGGATTATTACGAACCGCGACCTGCGTTTTGTGACCGACATGGATCAGAAGGTGGGTGACGTGATGACCAAGGAGCATTTGGTGACAGCGGCTCCGGGGACCACGCTAGAGGAGGCTAAGCGGATTTTGGCGCAGTACAAAATCGAGAAGGTGCCGTTGGTGGATGGCGAGGGCCTGCTTAAGGGGCTGATTACGCTCAAGGATATCGAAAAGGCGGTGAAATACCCGAACTCGGCCAAGGATGCTGAGGGTCGGCTGGTAGTGGGGGCGGCGGTGGGCGTGGCGCCTGGGTTTGAGGAGCGCATTGAGCTGCTCGTGGCGGCGAACGTGGATGTGGTAGTGATAGACAGCGCCCATGGACACGCGAAGGCGGTGCTGGAGGCCGTGAGGACGGTGAAGAAGCGCTGGCCCGATCTGCAGCTCATTGCGGGCAACGTAGCGACCTACGAAGGCGCCGAGGCGTTGTGTGAGGCCGGCGTGGACGGTGTACGCGTAGGCGTGGGACCGGGGTCAATTTGTACCACGCGCGTGGTGGCCGGCGTGGGTGTGCCGCAGTTCTCGGCGGTGTACGAGGCCAGCCGGGCGGCCGCCAAGCACGGCGTGCCGGTGATTGCTGACGGCGGGATTCGCTACAGTGGCGACATCGTGAAGGCGCTGGCGGCTGGTGCGAGCACGGTGATGTTGGGATCGGTGATTGCTGGTACTGACGAGTCGCCGGGTGAGTTTGAGGTCTATCAGGGGCGTACGTTTAAGGCCTATCGTGGCATGGGTTCGCTCGGGGCGATGCGCGATGGTTCGCCCGACCGCTACTTCCAAGAGAAGGGCGGCAAGCTGGTGCCGGAGGGCATTGAGGGCCGCGTGCCGGCACGCGGGCCGTTGTCGGAGAATTTATTTCAGCTGATCGGCGGGTTGCGGTCGGGCATGGGCTACGTGGGTGCCGAGACGCTCGAGCAGTTGGTGCAGAAGGCGACATTCCGCCGCGTGACGAGCTCGGGTGTTGCTGAGGGCCATCCCCACGATGTTACAATTACGCGTGAAGCACCGAATTATATGGGCCGATCCTAGCCGATTGGCCAAGCAAGGAGCGTGAATGGACACTGATCCCGAACGCGATTTAGCACAATTTAAGCCTGCGGACGGGCAGCCTTCGCCGGCTGCTCCTACGACTGCGCCGGCGCGGCCGATGGCTCGTCCTCGGCCGCCGCGCCGGGCGCGAGCGGTGCTGTGGCGGATGTTTTGGTTCATCGTGTTGGCCGTGCTGGCGGGTGTGGTGGTGTACGCCGTGTATATCGTCAATATTGTTGCAAAAATTTCAACGAACTCTTGGCAATTGGGACCGCTGGCCGCCGACGCGAGCGGTCGTACTAATATTTTGGTGATGGGGGTGGGTGATCCGGGGCATGCGGGTCAGAATTTGTCGGATACGATGATGGTCCTGAGCCTTGATGGGACGGCGCATCGGCTGGCAGAGATCAGTATTCCGCGCGATTTGCGCGTAAACATCGAGGGCTACGGGTATGGCAAGATTAACACCGCCAATGCCTACGGGGGCGTTAGTTTGGCAGAGGATACGGTAAGCCAAACATTTGATGTTCCGATTGATTACTACGTAAAGACCAATTTCTCCGGCCTCAAGGAAGTGGTGGACGCTGTGGGCGGCTTGGATGTGGATGTGAAGGATCGGCTGCGTGATACGGAGTACCCCTGTGATGACGACCAGTACAAAGTTTGTGGCTTGGATATTGAGCCGGGGTCGCAGCATATGGACGGTACCACGGTGTTGCAGTACGTGCGCTGCCGCAAGGGCACCTGCGGCAATGATTTTGGCCGGGCGGCGCGGCAGCAAGAAGTGCTGGGGTTGCTGCGGCCCAAGGTGACGGATTGGCATTTGATATTGCAGCCCGCGAAGCTCAAGCAGCTCGTGACGGCGGTGCAGCATGGTGTGGAGACCAACATGGGCATAGCGCAGCTGCTGCAGCTGGGCAATGGTGTACGCGAGGCGGGGGCCAACGAGCCGGTGAATCTGGTACTCTCGACGGCCAATGGCGGGTATCTGCGCGGAGATCCGACGGGCGGGAGCGACTTGTTGCCGATCGGCGGGGATTTTTCGGCGATTTCGGAGCGGGTGAAGAATATTTTTGGCGCGCCGTAAAGCCTATCTTGACACTCTATCCCGGCAAGGGTAGTTTGGAGTTAAAGAGATGCGCCCCGTGGGTCCGTTCGCAGAAGTACCCCCGGGCCTTTTTGAATCTTAGACAATTACGCCTGGAAGCCTTGCCTCATGAGCAGCACGCACGAAAAACTGGGTCCGCGATTCTCCAAAGACCGGTTGCAGCCGGCGCTGGAGTATATTGACCGGTATTGGAAAAAGTTGGAGCGTTATAATCCACGGGATGACGGGACGCTTATTGGTTTGCCAGAGCCTTATTTTATTCCCAGTGCGCGCAACGATACTGGGTTTGCGTACGAGGAAATGTACTACTGGGACAGTTATTTCATAGCTCAGGGTCTGATGGGGACGCCGCGGGAATACCGGGTGCGGGGGATGGTTGATAACCTGTTGTCGTTGATGCAGCGATTTCAGGTGATTCCGAACTCGGGGCGGTTTTATATGACCGGCCGGTCGCAGCCACCGTTTTTGACGAGCTTCATCATGGAGGCGTATCACATCGAGAAGGACAAGCGCTGGCTGGAGCAGGCGATGTCGGTGGCCAAGCACGAGTACCGGACGGTGTGGATGGGTACGACGCAGCCGAACTGGCGGCAGGTGTTCCACGGATTGTCGCGCTTTTATGACATCAATGTCCTCGACGACCTGGCGGAGGCGGAGAGCGGCTGGGATATGACGACGCGGTTTGAGCGGCGGGCGTTGTCGTATTTGCCAGTGGATCTGAATGCGCTGTTGTACAAATACGAGAGTGATTTTGCCGAAGCGGCCAGAATTTTGGGATACGAGGAGGAGTCGCATGAGTGGATGAAGCGGCAGTTGTCGCGGGTGGCGATGATGCGGCGATATTTGTGGGACGACGACAAGGGTTTTTACTTTGACTACAATTACATGACCTCGCGACATAGCCCGGTGTACTCGCTGGCGGCGTTTTATCCGATGTGGGCGGGTATGGACAGCGACGAGACGGCGCGGCGGATTATGGACCAGCTCGAGCGGTTTGAATGTGACGGTGGCCTGGCGACGAGCGCGGAACGGCCGCATGTGCGCTCGGATATTCCGACGCAATGGGCCTATCCGAACGGCTGGGCGCCGCTGCAGATGATCGCAGTGCAGGCGATGGAGCGTTATGGGTATCACGTGGCGGCCGAGCGGGTAGCGCGCAAGTGGATTAATGCCAACTTGGTGCAGTTTGAGGCCAACAGTGAGTTTTTCGAGAAGTATAACGTGGTGCATATTGAGCGTGAGCCGGTGGAGGGGGTGTACCCATCGCAAACTGGTTTTGGCTGGACCAATGCGGTCTTTGCGTATTTTTGCCAGCGCTATTTGGCGCCCGATGAGCTGCCGCACATTCAGAGTACCGGGCAGTCGCCGTCGGCGCTGCGACAGCTGGTGAAGGATCCTCGGCGAACACTTCGCAAGGTGGGAATGAAGATTGATACAGCGCTGCCAAAGCGCCAACTGTAGTAATATTACCAACGATTTTAGTCAAAATGCTTGCGGTTTGTTAGAATACGCACATGGAACCTACGCCGACTGACCCCTGGTATCGCCGAGCTACCCTCTATCATATTTATCCGTTGAGTTTTGCGGATTCTAATGGTGATGGATATGGTGATTTGCGGGGGATTATTGATCATTTGGATTATCTCAACAACGGCGAGTCGGATTCGCTGGGGGTGACGGCGGTGTGGTTGTCGCCGGTGTACCTGTCGCCAATGGCTGATTGGGGCTACGACGTGGCTGATCACCAGGCGATTGATCCACGTTTTGGGACGATGGCTGATTTTGAAGAGTTGTTGAAAAAACTGCACCATCGGGGCATAAAGCTGCTGATGGATTACGTGCCGAACCATACTTCGGTGCTGCATAGATGGTTTATTCAGTCGCGTTCTAGCCGCGATAATCCTAAGCGCGACTGGTATGTGTGGTCCAAGCCGGGAGAAGATGGGGGTGCGCCCAACAACTGGTTGAGTTACTTCGGGGGTTCGGCCTGGACGCTCGATGAAGCGACCGGACAGTATTACCTGCACACGTTTTTGCAGGAACAGCCGGATTTGAATTGGCACAATCCAAAGGTGCGCAAGGCGATGCTCGCTGTATTGAGATTTTGGCTCGATAAAGGGGTAGACGGGTTTCGGACGGATGCGGCTTTGGGTCTGATCAAAGATGTGCGGCTGCGGGATGATCTCCCGAACCCCACGTATAAGCCGGGGGTATCGGATCCGGCGGATGAGTTTTTGCGGGTGAATAGCGCGGCTCAGCCGGAGCTGGGCGGTGTGATTGGGTCGTTTTGTGACGTGCTGGCCGAGAAGGAATCGAAGTTTTTGCTCAGTGAGGCGTACCTCAATATTCCGGGGCTCCACAAGATGTATGAGGCGTGTCAGCGGCATCCGGTGCACGCGCCGTTTAACTTTAACCTGATGGCGTTGGATTGGAGCGCGAAGGTATTTCGGGAATTTATTGATGAATACGAGGGTTCGTTGGGGCCGGATGATTGGCCGAATTATGTGCTGGGGAATCACGATCGGCATAGACTGGTGTCGCGGATGGGGGCGGGGCGCGCACGGTTGCTCGCGATGCTGCAACTGACACTGCGAGGATTGCCGGTGGTGTATTACGGCGAGGAACTGGGCTTGCCCGATACGCCGGTTACGCCCGAAGACGTACGCGATCCGTGGGAGCGCAATGTGCCGGGCCGGGGACTTGGGCGTGATCCCGAGCGCACCCCTCTGCCGTGGAATAATGAAACTGGTGGTGGATTTACAACGGGTACGCCATGGTTGCCTCTGGGGCCGGCCTCATCCAAGCTCAATGTGGCTACAGAGGAGCGGGATCCGGATTCATCGTTGAATTTATATCGACATTTAATTCATTTGCGGGCGCAATCACCGGCTCTGGTAGAGGGTGATTATCGTTCGATTGAGACGGGCAACGAGCGGGTTTATGCCTTTGTGCGTGAGACGGAGCAACAGCGGTTTTTGGTGATGCTTAACTTTGACGCGCAGCCGGCGACGGCGATGTTGCATGGGCGCGTGGGAGCGTGGGTGGCGGGGACGGTGGTGGTGGAGGGCGATGGACAGCCGGGACATGCGGGGGAGTTGGCTTTGGAGCCGTACGAGGGTAGGGTATATGAACTGATACGGGGAGGCGTGTAATGGTGTTGGTATTTGATATTGGTGGTACGAACACGCGGCTGGCGTTGGCCGAGGGCGGCGTGCTGGGTGAGGTGGTTCGGTTGCCTACAGAGCGGGGTGAGCAAGGGCTCACGCGGTTTTTGGCGGCGGCGGCGAAGCTAGCGGGTAGCCAGGGGCTGACCGCGGTGGCCGGCGGATTTCCGGGGCAGTTGGACGACGCCGGGGTGGTGATGGCGGCGCCAAATCTTCCGAAATGGATTGGCAAGCGGCTGGGAGCGGAGATTCGGGATCGATTTGAGTGCCCGGTGTACTGGGAGAACGACGTCGTGTTGTGCGGCCGGGGTGAGGCTGCACACGGGGCCGGGAGCCGCCAGGGCGTAATGGCGTATTACACGGTGAGTACGGGTGTGAATGCTGTGCGGTTGGTGGACGGTGCGGTGGACCGTGGCGTGGCTCGGTATGAGCTGGGCAAGCAGCTTCTGCTGCGCGACGGCGCTGGTTGGAAGTCGCTGGAGGCGATGATTGGTGGGGGTGCGCTGGAAGAGCGATGGGGTAAGCCCCCGCGCGAGGTGCGGGATCCGGCGGTGTGGCAGGAGATTGAACGGTGTTTGGCGGCGGGATTGTACAACACCGTGTTGTATTGGAATCCTGCGGTAGTGGTGCTGGGGGGTAGCATGATGCGCGATATTGATCTGAAGGTAGTGGCCCGGGAGCTGGCGAAATTCCCGTTGGTGTTTGAACGGTGGCCGCGGCTGGAGCGGGCGAGTTTGGGCGATGAGGCTGGTTTGTATGGTGGGCTGGCGTGGCTGCAGGAACTGGGGCGAAATTAACTCGGTTCGAGTGAGTTTCGTGCTACGATAGAGCGTAAGCAATTAGCCAAAACCAAAATAAATGAAATGCCCTTCTTGCCAAGCTAAATTATTGCCCGTCGACGGGGGTCTGTTTTGTTTGCAGTGCGGTGAGGCGGTGCTCGGCGGGGTTTTGGGGGATGATCCTCCGGCCAGGCCGGAGGAGGCCACTGATCCGCTGCTGCGGCGGGCATTGCGGGATGCTACGGGTGGGCAGCAGGTGTTTTTGGGGCCTGAGTCACTGGCGGAGGCGAGAGCGGCTCCGGCCGGAATGACCGCTGCGGTGTTGGCTGTGCCGCCGGTGGCGGTGGCGGCGCGGCCGGCTCGGCGGCGCTGGAGGATGGTGGGCTGGGCGGTGGCTTTGTTGTTGGTGGGTTTACCGGCAGCAGCCAGTAGTGTGCTGGCGAGTTACTACTCGGATCGAGTGTATCCGGGTGTGCGAGTGGGCGGCGTAGCGGTTGGTGGCTGGACGTTTGATGAGCTGCGTAGTCGATTGCCGGCTGTGGTGGCTAAGCCTGGTCTGGTGGCGGTGATCGACGGCCGGCGGCAGTCGGTGGCGGTGAGCGGCCCGGTAGTGGATGTGGCGGCTACGGTGCGGCAGGTTCACGATGTGGGTCGTGATGTCCCGTTGCCGGCGGTTGGTATGCTGCGGACATGGCTGGCGGGAGCTGTGACGCCGACGTACGTGCTGAGTGACAGCGCAGTGAATACGGCGGTGCAACACTTGGCGGCAGCGGTGGATCGCGTGCCGAGCGATGCGGTGCCGATGATGATTGGGGGTAGGGTGATAGTATTGGCCGATAAGCCGGGTGTGCGGCTCGATAGGACGACGGCGGCTGCGGCTATTCGGGCGGCGTATGGCCGTTCGCCGACGGTGAGCCTGAGCCTGGTGCGATTGAATGCGACCGTGACGGCGAGTGATTATGCGGGCGAGCTAGCGGCTGCCCAGGCTATAGTGAGCGGTGGGGCGCAGGTGGTGGTTAAGGCAGTTCACTACGCGGCGACGCCGGAGCAGGTGGGGAGTTGGGTGGTGTTTGCTGGTGCGGGCAAGGGCGTGACGGTGGATCCGGCGGGGGTGGCGGCGTTTGTGGCGGGAATTAAGCCGGCTTTTGATCGTGTGGCGGCGGTGAACGCCATGGTGGCGGCATTGAACGCGCGGCAGGCGGCATTGGTGACAGCGTCTACCCGGCGGATTACGGCGGCGCCGAAGCTAGCTAGCGGGCTGGGGGCGGGTCCGGTGGCGACGTATTCGTACTGCGTGGATGCGGTGGCTTCCGGGGCGGAGCTGGCCTCGTCGGCGGCTGCGGTGCTGGGCACAGAGGGCTGGACGTTGGGCGGGCGGGTGCGGTTTGTGGCGGCGGCATCGGGCTGCAATGTGGCGCTTGAGTTGGCACCGGCGGCAGATCTGACGGCGCTGGATCCGGCTTGTGAGCATCAGACGACGTGTCGGATTCATAATGAGCTGGCGATTGCCCAAACGGCTTGGGCGAAGCCACCGGCGGCATGGAGCGGGAGCGCGGCGTCGTACCGCGTTGAGCTGATCAACCAGGTGGTGGGTCAGTGGTTGGGATTTGATCATCCGAGTTGTGGGCAGGCGGGTAGCCAGGTGCCGGTGTTGTCGGCGCCAAGTGTGGTGGTGGCGGGCTGTTCGCCGGTGTGGTACGCGGTGCCGGCTGAGCTCCAGGATAGTAAGGTGCTGCCGGGTTTTTAGTGCTGGGCGTGAGTGTTACTCACCGACTTGCACGAACACCTCTTCGAGGGTGGTTTGGCCTTGCAGAGCTTTAATAATGCCGTCTTGGAGTATGGTTATCATGCCTTCTTTGACGGCGGCTTGCTCGATGGCTTCGGTGGTGGCAGCGGTGCCTTTGGCAATGAGCTCCTCCATTTTGGGGGTGATTTCGAGCTGTTCGAGGATGTTGATGCGGCCCTGGTAGCCGAAATGATGGCAGACTTTGCAGCCGACAGCCTGATAAAGTTTGAGGCCTTCGAGGGTGGGATGGCTGTCCTCGGGGAGGCCGTCGATGGCGGCTTTGATTTGGGCCAACTCTTCTTTGGTGGGATCAATGGATTGTTTGCAGGCGTCGCAGAGGCGGCGGACCAGGCGCTGGGCCATGATGAGTTTGACCGACGATGCGAGCAGCGGGTTTTCGCCGATCATATCCATGAGGCGAGACACGGCGGCTGAGGCGTTGGTGGCGTGGAAGGTGGAGAGCACGAGGTGGCCGGTGAGCGCGGCTTGGAGGGCGGTTTTGGCGGTGTCGGCGTCGCGGATTTCGCCGATCATGATGATGTTGGGGTCTTCGCGCAGGACGGCGCGGAGCTTTTCCATAAAGAGCTGCTGGTTGTCGGAGCGTACAGGAACCTGAGAGATGCCGTTGAGTTCGTATTCGATGGGATCTTCGAGGGTAACGATCTTGGTTTCGGGGTTATTGAGCTCGTTCATGATGGAGTAGAGCGTGGAGGTTTTGCCTGATCCGGTTGGCCCTACCGCCATTACCATGCCCCGCGGATGGGCGACGCAGCGCATGAGGACTTCGAGATGATGGGGAGAAAGTTGTAAATTTTTCAACGTTAGATACTTGATCGAGAGGTTGAAGAGGCGAATAACGACGTCTTCGCCGTGGAGTGAGGGAATGGTTTCGAGGCGCATGTTGAGCTGGGTGGAATCGCCGTCGTTGTTGATGACGTTGAGGCTGACGCGGCCGCCCTGGGGTTCGTCGCCGCCCCATTTGACGCCGGCGCGCATTTGGAGATCGGAGGCGAAGAGGTCGTAGCGGTCGCGCGGGAGCGTGGTGATGGGATGGAGCGTGCCGTCGATGCGGAAGCGAATGCGTGCGTCGTGTTCGGCGGGCTCGACGTGAATGTCGGAGGCGCCGAGCTGGTAGGCGAGCTGAGCGAGGGGCTCGAACATGAATTTTGGCTCGGTGTTGAGGAGTTCCTGCGTGATACCCGAAAAATCGCCGCTGTCGAGTATGGTGTCGTTTTCGGCGATGGAGTAGCGGTTGAAGAGACGGTTCCAGCCAAATTGTGAAATGAACACAAATTCAACGCTGTAGCCGGCCATGCGATGCCGCAGGGATTCGAGCTGGGCGCGGTCGGTTTCTTCGCTGGTGCCGATGGTGATTTTGTTGCCTTCGAGGGCGAGCGGCACGATGCCATAGGCTTGCATACCCACGAGCGTGAGCTTGCCGATGAGTGGTTTGATGTCGATGGGTCGGCGGGTATCGAAGTAGGGCATGCCAAGCTGGGCGGCAAAGCCCTCGGTAGCGGTTTCGATTTGATCGCGCTGGGTTGGATCCATTGCTCTTATGGTATCGGTTGGTAGAGATTTAGTCTACCTGTCTGGGAGTTGGTAGATGGTCCAGTTGGGATTTGCATAGACGATTGTGTAGCGGGCGGCGAGGTTGGGGGCGACGGTCCAATCGCGCGATTCGTAGGCGGCGACGGCGACGTAGCGGGCGTGATAAGGGTTGGCGGCGGTGAGGCGGCCGCTGAGGGCTTGCTGGATGGTGTCGAGTCGGGGCTGGTACTCGAGGTGATAGCTGTATAGCCAGCCCCGGTAGCCGGCGACGAGGGGCCGGCCGGCGAGCGTGGATATCGGCTGGTTGGGCCGGTCGGTGGCGGCGAAGACGTCGGTGGGCGCGGTGTGGCCGCGAACCCAATTGGCGAGCTCGATGTCGTCGGGGCTCGCGAATTGGTCGTGGAGCTGGAATTCGCGCGCGACGGCCAGGGCTCCCGCGGCGCTCAGGAAGAGGCCCAGTGCGAGCAAGGGGATAATCGTGAGGCGATAGCGTTGTGCTAGCCAAACGCAGCCATAACCGACCAAGAGATAGGTCGTGAGGAACGCGTAGTAAATGAGCTTGAGGTTGTCGTAGGCAAACGGCTGAAAGGCGTAGACGTTGGCGAGGATGAATAGTCCTATGAATGGGGCGTACCACGCCAGGTATGGCCGCAGGGAGCGGCGGGCGATGAGCACTGCGGCGGTGCCGACTATGAGCAGGCCCGTGAGGCCGTAATTGTGGCTCCAGAAGGCCACAAGTGGCTCCCCTGGGTTGATGGTCCAACCGAGCGCGAGGTGTCCGCCGGTACCGCCGTGGTTGGCGAGGATCTGCCAGGCGACCTGGGGCGCGGCGAGGGCGATCGCCGTGAGGCCAACTAGGAGCCAAAGGTTGCGGGGGCGGTGAGTGCGAATGACGGCCTCGATCCAGAAGCTGAGGCTGACGCAAGCGAGCACGATGAAGGTATGACTGTGCGCCAAGGGGGTGAGGCCGATGACGGCACCGGCGAAGATGGCTAGCCGCCGGTTGGGCCGGCGCCTTAGCTCGGCGAACAGTACCATGACGGTGGCAAAGGTGCTGAGGCCCAGAAGGAGTGAGCGTTGGGGCAGGAGGGCGTCGGCTACGAAGTTGGTGAGTTGGGCGTTGGGTTCGGTGAGGGCGGTGTAGTCTTTGGGCAGTTGGGCGAGAAATTGGGTAAGCGGGAGGCCGCTGGCGGCTTGATCGTGAGCGGCTACGAAGAGGCCGACGGCCGAGCCGCACAGCAGCATGAGCGTGAGGCCGATGACGGCGCCGCTGAGGCGGCCAAACAGCCGCAGGCCGAAGCTGAGCACGAGTTGCACAAACGCCATGACGAGGAGCAAGGAGGGGACGAATATGGCGGCATGGAGCGACCAGCCGCCGGCTACCAGCCAGCTCGAGAGGAGGTCGGTGAGGAGGGGGTAGGTGAGGTGGGCGCCGGCGGCGACGGGGAAATCAAACGAGAGGCGGGGCAGGGCGGCAAAATGGCTGATGAGGCTGGCGTGGAGGCCAAAATCGGCCCAGGTGGCGCCCCCGGAGTAGATGCCGCCGTCGCCTGGTAGCAGATCGTGAGTCCACATCAGCCAGCCGATGACGCCGGTGGTGGCGGCGCTGAAGGCGGCCCACAGCGGCCAGGTGCGGCGGGGGTGGGGCAGTGTGCGCCATTGCCAGGTGGCGGCGCCGCGCCAGAGCCACCAGCCGACGAGGCTAGCGATTCCGGCGGTGAGGGGTAGGCTGAGACGGGTGGGGAGCAGCAGGCTCGTGAGCAGTGACAACCAAGTCCATAGGAGCACGCCGAGTGTGACCGCTAGGGCCGGCGCTTCAAAGCCAAATGAGCGCAGGCCCAGCCGCCGGACTACGGCTGCGCCCAAGCCGAGGGCGGTGCAGAGATAGAGAAGGCTAAGCATTACTGTGATTTTAACATCCTGGTTTTTGGTTTTGGGACGCCTTGCGGTATGCTTACGGTCATGGAGACTTCCTGGTCGAGTCTGAGTGTATTTTTCCCGGTGTTTAACGAGGCGGCAGCGCTGCCCGGGGTGATTGAGAACGCCGAGGCGGTGTTGGGTTCGCTGGGCCTTGATGCGTATGAGATTATCGTGGTGGATGATGGCAGTACCGACGGGACGGCTCAGATTGCTGATCGCTTTGCTGCGCGCAATAAGCGCGTACGGGTTGTGCATCATGCGCATAATTTGGGCTACGGGGCGGCATTAATCAGTGGGTTTGGGGCGGCGCGGTACGAATGGGTGGCGTATACCGATGGTGACGGCCAGTTTGAACTCGGTGATATTCGTCGGTTTGTTGAGCCATCGAAGCGGGTAGACGTGGTGCTAGGTGAACGCCGGCGGCGAAACGATCATCTGGGCCGGCGCGTGAACGCCTGGCTGTGGGGTTGGCTGGTGCGGTGGATTTTGGGGTTGGACGTGCGCGATATTGATTGCGGTTTTAAGTTGTTTCGAACTGAGCGGGTGCGCGATTTGGGCCGGCTTGAAGCGCAGGGGGCGGTGATTTCGGCTGAGCTGCTGGTGAAGTTGCGGGCGCGGGGCTGCCGGTGGGAGCAGGTGATGGTGGAGCATTACCCCCGTCGCGGCGGTGAGCCTTCGGGTGCGCGCTTGGGGGTGATTGTGCGAGCAGGAAGCGAATTGTGGCGGCTGCGAGGGCGGAGCGGCCGCTCGTCGTCTTCTAGCGCCAAGTCGTAAGCCACATGTGCTGGGCGATTTCGGCGGGCGTGAGCGGGATGCCGTAGCTGAGTGGGGCGAAGTAGATGAATCCGATGACGGCGAGGATGAGTACGCCGATGTAGAGGTACTTTGAGGTGGGGGTCGAAAATTGCCAGGGGTGGGGGCGGTCGTGCATCCAATCGGCCAGCGCGCCGAGCAGAATGACGGCGAAGGCCAGGCTATAGATGAGGGCAAAAAAGTAGTGGTACAAGAACATTACGCGGACGATGCGGCTAAAGGGTAGGAAGTTCATGAGGTAGCCAAGCGCCAGGAAGCCGAGCGCGAAACGGTAGGGCCGCAAGCGGGCGAGGGCGCCGGCTGAGGCTAGCATTCCGGCGACAATGACGATGAGCAGGCCGTACCAAACGGCGGGATTGCCGAGGAGATAGATGTTGCCTTGGGTGCCGTCGGGTTGGGTTTGGCCCTGCCAGTAGTAGACTGGACGGATCATGAGCGGCCAGCTGGTCCACTTGGAGCCGTACGGGTGGGTAGCGGTTTTGAGGCCTTCCTCGGATTGGCTCATGGCATTGTTGAGATCGATAAATTTCTCGACGAAGCTGAGGTGAACCGTGGGGTTGTAGTTGGGATTGCCAATGAGCGTGGATTGGAAGCGTTGCGGCATGAACGCATCGCCCTGGCCGGTTTTGGGTAGCAGGCTAAAGTGGATGGCAAAGACACTGAGGTAAACGATTGCTGGCACGATTGCCAGTATGAGGGCCTCGATGAGACGTTTGGTCCACGAGAAATACTGATGGTGCCGGAGGTGGTCGGTGAGCCAAATGACGCCAATGAGGCCCAGGGCGGCGAGGCCGGTCCATTTGGTGCTGGCGGCGAGGCCGCCACAGGCAGCGGCGGCGCTGAGTAGGAGCAACCGCCGGCGGCCGGAGCGGTGGCGGGCGGCCAGGAAGCAGGTGACGGCGGTGAGGCCAAAGAGAATGAGCAGGCTGTCGATGAGGATGAAGCGTGATTCCACGAGCAGAGCGTTGTCGAGGAGCAAGAGCGCCGCGCCGAGGGCGGCGACTCGTCGGGAGGCACGTAATTGCCGGAGAAAGAGATAGAACACGGGGATGATGAGCGCGCCCGCGATGGCGGGCAGTACGCGCAAGGCCACGGCCGGGTCGTTGCCGGTGAGCATGGTGGGGTTGAGGTGCGCGAGCCAGGCCCAGCCGCCTAGCAGCAATTTGCCCAGTGGGGGATGGGGGTCGAAGTAATATGAGCCAGTGAGGTAATCGCCGGCATAGACTTTAAAGTAAACTTCGTCGAAGACTACGGCGGCGGGAGCAAAAACATCCCAGAGTCTGGTAATGAGCGCTGCTGTGGCGAGGATGATGATTTCTGGATAGCGGCGCAAGAGCTTCATGGGGCTATTTTAGCAGACGGTTAATAGATGTACTTAAACTCCCTGGCGGCGGCCCAGCGGAAGCTCTTGACCCCTACGCCGCGATAGTTCATCTCGGAAATGTAGACAGACTTGGCATCGGCCGAAACTTGCTCTACGAGTGCGACGTGGCCGTATCGGCCTTGGGACGTCCAGGCGATGGCGGCTACGGCCGGTACCGTGCCTACGCTCCATTTGCTGGATATGGCGTGGTAGTACCATGAGACGGCATTGCCCCAATTCGGCGGGATTTGGCGGCGGCCGGCGACGTACGAAGTACACTGGCCTCTGGCGTAGTTGTTGGGGTAGGTGCGGTCGGACGCCATGGTGCCGGGCGGGAGGAGCTGGCCGCTGGGTCCGCTGGCGAGCAGCGAGGCGTGTTCGGCCTTGGCGAGGCTGGCGCCGGCTACCTCGGTGGTGGGCGAGGTGTTGCTCGCTAGTCCGCCGCGTTGGCTGGGGTTTTGGGCATGTTGCCATTGGGTGTGGGAATCCGAGAGTGATATTCCCATGGTGGTTTGCCAGAGGCCCACGACTACGCACCAAACGGCAAGCGCGATGAGGCTGCGGCCGAACAGACGAGGGTTGTCGCGCAAGATTTGAGCTGCCACGGTACGCAGGGCCTGCCAGTCGGGTTGGCGACGGGTCTTGTGATTACTGGGGACTAGATATGCGGAAACGGGTGAACGAAAACCTAGCATGTGGGCAGCCTCGACCGAGTTCGTAAACGGCCTTATCAAACACAATCAGTTATCTTATAGGGTGGGAGTGATATTGCAAGCATAGGCATGATGCTGGGTCATGAACTTGGCGTGGGTGAGGCGAGAGCGTAAAGTGGGGCAATAATGGCACCGCAAAGACAGTATAAGCGAGTGGGCCGAGTGATCTTGGTGGGATTGTTCGCGCTCGTAGCGATCGCCGGGCTCAATTATGAGCCTCTGATGAATGAGTATGCCTTGGCAACGTATCATCCGGGCGCGCAGCTCCGCGCGTATGAAGGCCGCGTGAGCCTCACGGCTGTGGCTCGGGCCACGCTATACCGGGCTGATCCAAAATTTGACACTAAGACGGCTTTTAACGCCGATTGCAATACGCAGCCTCACGAGCTGGAGTTGGGCTGTTATTTTCGCGGTCGAATTTTTATTTTACAGATAGATAATGCTAGTTTGGCGTCGGAAATGGATGTGGTGACGGCGCATGAGCTGCTCCACGGGGTTTGGGCAAAAATGAGCGCATCGGAGCGGAAGAGCTTGGGGGCTGAGCTTGAGCGGGTATATAGCGGGTTGAGTGACAGGGATTTGCGTGATCGGATGGCTAGCTACGCCAAGAGCGAGCCGGGCGAAGAGGATAATGAGCTTCACTCGATCCTGGGAACCGAGTACGCTCACTTGTCGCCATTGCTCGAGGCGCATTATGCCAAGTATTTTGAGAGTCGAGATCAGGTCGTGGCGGCGCACGCTTCGTACCAGGCGGTGTTTGATTCGCGGCGCAGCGAGCTGGAGACCGAGCTTGTGACGATCCGGGCCGAAAAGGGTCGCTTGAGTGTGATGAACCGGCAGCTTGATTCTTATAAGTCGGCCGGTCAGATTCAGGCCTACAACGCCCTAGTGCCGCAGCAGAATCAATTGGTGGATGATATTAATGACCGCATTGCGCGCTACCGCACTGGTGTGGATGAGTACAATGCGCTGTCGAAGAGTCTTGATTCGCAAGAAATTACGGATACCGAAGCGCCGGCTCAATAATTGGGCAGTGGTGTGGGCGGTGTTGCTCGGGCGCAGTTGGGCTGAGGGTCAAAATAAGAAACGGCCCTTGGTAGAGCCGTTTCTGGACGAGAGTTTGTTCTTTTTTGTTTTGAGTACTTTTTTTGTGCAGGTACCTATAGGTAGATTACTGCTTACACTTAAGCCCGTCAAGCTACTTTTGCTCAGTATTTCAAGCATTAGCGTTTTAGCTGGCGAGCGATGTCGCGATCGGTGTCGCGGCGTTTGATTGACTCGCGCTTGTCGTAGCGCTTCTTGCCCCGGCCGATGCCGATTTCAATTTTGATGAGAGCCCCCGCGAGCAGCAGGGCAGTGGGTACGACACTGAGCCCGGTTTGTTTGGCGGCGATCAGGGTTTGGATTTGGCGGCGGTGGAGCAGGAGCTTGCGCGCGCGCGTGGGGTCGATGGCGGTTTTGTCGTTGGCGTGGGAGTAGGGGGTGACGTGGGCGGCTGTCAGGTAGGCTTCGTTGTCGCGCAGGGCTATGAATGAGCCCTTGAGGCTGCCAAAGCCGGATTTGAGGCTCTTGACCTCGTCGCCAGTGAGCACGAGCCCGGCCACGAGAAGTTCGGTGATCTCATAGTCGAAGCTGGCCCGGCGGTTTTTGGCGAGGACTTTCATGGGGCTCATTATAGCTGGTTATGAGTTGGAGCGCGCGGCTGGTATAATTCGGCTCGTAATGACGCGCAAACAGCTCGAAAACCAGATCAAGAAGACCGTGGCGGCGCAGCTGGGTACCGAGCTGGATTTGAGCCGGCTGGATGTGACGGTACCGGGCGACAGCCGGTTTGGTGATTATGCGACGAATGCGGCGATGGTGTTTGCGGCCCAGCTCGGCCGGCCGCCGCGTGAGGTGGCGGCCGAGCTGGCCGAGGCGCTGCAGGCGGCTATCGATGACATTGAGACGGCGGAGGTGGCGGGTCCGGGGTTCATTAATGTGACGTTGAGCGGGCGCGCGATGACGCAGGCGGCGCAGGCGGCGTTGGGCTACCGGCCGGAGCTGTACCGGGGCCAGAAAGTGGTGGCGGAATACTCTGACCCTAACCCGTTTAAGCCGCTGCATGCGGGGCATCTCTATACGACGCTCGTGGGTGATACGGTGGCGCGGTTGCTGGAGTTGGCCGGCGCCGATGTGGTCCGGGTGACCTACGGGGGCGATGTAGGCCTGCATGTGGCGAGGGCCATGTGGGCGATCATCCGCTTTTTGAACGGCGAGAACCCCGAGGCAATGGCCAAGGTGCCGGCGGGCGAGCGGCCGCAGTGGCTGGGCCAGCGTTATGTCGAAGGTACTTCGGCCTATGAAGATGACGAGGCGGCGCGGGCGGAGATCATTCTCATGAATAAGCGGGTGTACGAATTACACGCGAGCGGGGATCGTGATTCGCCGTTTGCGCAGCTGTATTGGATGGGCCGTACCTGGAGCTATGATTATTTTCCGGAATTTTATGCTCAGCTGGGAGTGCGGGCCTTTGACCGCACGATTCCGGAGAGCGAGGTGACGCCGCTGGGGATCCAAACGGTACGGGAGCAGCTGAAGGCTGGGGTGTATGAAGAGAGCGATGGGGCAGTGGTGTTTCGGGGTGAACAGTATGGGCTCCATACGCGGGTGTTTATTAACTCCCAGGGGTTGCCGACGTATGAGGCCAAGGATGTGGGGTTGTTGCTCACGAAGTGGCAAGACTATGCCTTCGATAGATCGATCGTAATTACGGCAAATGAACAAGAGCAATATATGGCGGTGATGCTCAAGAGTGTGGAGCAGTTTGCGCCCGAACCGGCTCGGCGCAGTCGGCATCTGACCCACGGAACGGTAAAATTGGCTGGGGGGGTGAAAATGAGCTCTCGCAAAGGCAATATCGTAGGCGCCTTTGATATCTTGGAGGCAGCGACCGCGGCGGCCCGGAGTATTGTACCGGCTTCGACCCACGAGACGGTGCTAGCGGCGGTGAAGTACGCGTTTCTCAAGCAACGCATTGGCGGCGATATTATTTACGATCCGAAAGAGTCGGTGAGTCTGGAGGGCAGTAGCGGACCATACTTGCAGTACGCCCATGCGCGGGCGCGGAGCATTTTGGCCAAATCGCCGGCGGTTGACGCGCGGCAGCTGGTGGATCTGGATGCGGCCGAGCGCCCGGTGGCGGCTAAAATCGCGGAGTATGCGGATGTCGTACAACGTGCGGCTGAAGAATTGATGCCCCATCACGTCGCGGGCTATTTGTATGAGTTGGCGCAGGTGTTTAATCGGTTTTATGAATCAAGCCGGGTGATTGGTGATGCTCGTCAGCCACAACGGTTGGTGTTGGTGGGGCTGTATGCCGATGTTTTGGCAGCTGGTTTGGGCTTGCTGGGGATTGCGGCGTCGGAGCGGCTATAGCTGCTAGGGTTTGAACGGGAAGCTGACGAGACGGTTGTCGAGCGTAGCAAAGATACGGCCGGTCTTGCTGTCGTAGGTGGCATCGGTGAGCGATTTTCCGCCCTGTACGGTGATTTGTTTGCTGAAGGCTAATTGATCGTTTTTGCCTGTCCAGAGGGCGATGCGGGTGGTTTTGGTGCTCGTTCCGATGATGAGGTCGCCTCCGGCAACCGAGCGTAGGTTGGTGATGGTGCCCAGGCTGGCGGGGAAGTTGGCGGATTGTTTGAGGCTGGAGCCGAGGTACCTTTGGAGCGTGGTGCCGCTGAGGAGGTAAATCCACCCATCGACGGCTAAACTATCAAACTTGGTGCCGGTTGCTGTTGTAGAAATGTAGTCGGTTTTGGGCGAATAGCCGGTGGCATTGCGAACATGTTTGTAGACGGTTGAGTCTCCAAGCAGATAGAGGTTGGGCCCATATGAGGCTATGGAGCGGGATTTTGGCCAGTCTCCATAGGCCAGAGTTTGTTCGGCCAGGGTGTCGGTGGCAAACCGGTAGAACCAGACTGATGGTTTGCTGGTGAGGATGAATATCCCATCATTGTTTGCGGAAACCGTTGTTGCCAAAACATCATTTAGCTTTGAGGCGTCGGCTTTTGAGTCTTTTTGATCGCCGGTTAGGAGGTTGATGATAGCGATAGCGTTGTGGTCGCCGGTGTCGATGGTGTAGGCATGAGCGCCGTCCGTTTCGAGATGCTCCGGGCGGCCGGATTTTCCGCCGATTTCGGCGACGGTCATGGGGCTGACCTTGGTGAGGCCGTCGAGCTCGTCGAGGGCAGTGGCGACGAGTTTTTTGAAGTCGATCACCGTAGCCGGCTCGCCTTGGTAGCGCGGCTGATTTTGGAGCTGATGATTGATATTGGATTCTTGGCCGGCTAGCTTGGTGAGTGCGGTTTGGACGGACGACAGGGTGTCGTGAGCTGTGGCTTTGTCGCCGGTCGCTAAGGTGTCTTTGGCCTTCTCGTAGCGCTGAAACAGGTCTTGGTAGGCGGCAAATTGTTTGGTATTGGCAGACTCTGTACTCGAGTGCCAAAGGCTAAAGCCGATGGCTGCGATGCCAATAAGCACGATGAGGCCGGCCGCGCGGCGTCCGCCGCTGGTCGCGAGTAATCGGCGGACGCCGGCAGCTGCGGCCAAGCTAGCGCGGCGCAGTCGGGGCTGGAGGCGGCTCCAGCCGGTGCGAGCGGCTTGCGCCGCGCGTTTTGAGCCTTCGGCCGAGGATCGCGCGAGGGGAGCGGCGACACTAAGGGCGGCTTCGGCGAAGTTTTCGCGATTGCCGAGTTCGATTTCATTGGGTTCGTCGGAGCGGACTTTGAGCGCTGCTAGCTCGGGCGTGGTGATATCGACGACGACGGCTGCGATGCGCAAGGTGCTCGTGCCTTCGAGCAGTTGGCCCAGCTCGGCGATGGCGGCGTTGGGACTGGCAGAGCCGATGACCGTCTGGAGTTTGGCGAGCGGCACCTGATGAATGAGTGCGGGGGTAGCCAGAAGGAATTTGTCGCCGACCTCGAGCTGGCCGGTAGCGATTGAGCTGAAGGTTTTGGAGGGCGTCGTGGGCTTGCCGGACTCTGGCTGGCTGATGCGCGACACGGCCTTGCCGCGGTACAAAAACGCCTCGGCGGAGCCGGTGTGGGAGACGTGTAGCTCGTCGCCTACTTGGACGGCGATAATGGCGCTGAGTTTGCCGATCCATGAGGCATTGCCGCGACCAACGTATTCGGAGAGTTCGTGATTGGTCTGCTTGATGGCAGCTTCGAATCGGGCCAGGGGATCGAGTTCGTCGGTGGGGTCATTGAAGTATTTGTCGCCGGCGGCTTGGATGACGAGATCAACGACCTCTTCGCTGGCGCGTCCCGAGGTGAGAACCTCGATGACTACGTAGAGGTTGCCGAGTCGAGCTCCGGCTTCGTCAGCTTCGGGCTCATATACATAGGCCGTCACGAAGCTGGCGCTGTGTTTGGGTCGCTTGGTATAGGGCACGAGCCTGGCTGTACGCGAGATTAGGTCAGACACTCTTAAATCACCTCTTATGGTTATTATACCATCGCCGTACCGGGCAGCGTCTAGGGGTGGCTGGTAGAATAGGGGTATGGCCATTCTCGATAATCTTAATCCGGAGCAGCGAGCGGCGGTGGAGCACGACGCCGGCCCGCTTTTGGTGGTGGCCGGCGCTGGGACGGGTAAAACGCAGGTTATTACGCGTCGCATTGCTCATTTGATAGAGCAAGCGCGCGTCAAGCCCGGTCAGATTCTGGCTTTGACCTTTACCGAGAAGGCGGCGCGCGAGATGGAAGAGCGGCTGTACGAGCTCATTGGCTGGGAATCGTTTCAGGTTCCGGTGCTGACGTTTCATGCTTTTGGGGCGGAACTTTTGGGGCGCTTTGCGACCCATATTGGCCGGTCGATTCGTGGGGGGTTGATCAACGATACGCAAAAAACGTTGCTTTTACAGCAACATTTTCCAGAGATATCATTACGGTATTATGGGCCGCAGGCGAATTTGTACGAGTTTTTGGAGGGTGTTGTGGGGTATATTGGCTTGCTCCAAAATGCTGGGGTATCGTCGAAGGATTACGGGGATTATGTTGACGGGCTGAGGGCAGAGCCGGGTGATCTCCACCCGTTGGAGGTGGCGGAGCAAGGTGATTTGGCGGCTTTGTATGGCCTGTATGAAGCGGTAAAAGCTCAAACGGGGGTATATGACTACCATGATCAGCTTGAGCTGCCGTTGCAAATCTTGCGTGAGCGTCCGAATCTGGCGCAGCGACTGGCAGCGGAATATCGCTATGTGTTGGTGGATGAATACCAAGATACGAATAGTGTTCAGGACGAGCTGTTGCGGATGTTTGTGGGGGCCGAGGGCAATATGTTTGCGGTGGGTGATGATGATCAGGCAATTTATGGATTTCGGGGAGCCGACATCTCCAATATCTTGGGGTTTGCGGATCACTACAAGATTGCCGATCCGGCGGTCTTGGTGCAGAACTACCGGTCGGGTCAGGCGGTGTTGGATGCGGCCTACCGTTTGATTCAGCACAACAATCCCGAGCGATTGGAGTCGAAGCTGGGTATTAGCAAGCGGTTGCTGGGGCAACACGACGAGAGTCGGGTGGAGTTTACGCCCTACGCGAGTCCGGCTGACGAGCAAGAGGCGGTGGCGGATGATATCGCGCGGCGGCTAGCACGGGGAGAGCCGGCGGCCTCGATGGCGGTGCTAGCGCCTACGCATGCGCCGCTCAAGGCGTTAGCCCGGGCGATGGCGCGGCGATCTATTCCGTATGCGATTGCGAGCTCGGTGAGTATTTTTGAGCAGCCGGAATTGCTCGCGCTGTGGTATGTGCTGAAGTGGATTGGCTGGCAGGCAGATGATAACATGATTGCGCACATCGTGTTGGGTCCGTTTGGAGGCTGGACGGCGGCGGAGTATGCGGAGCTGCTCGAAGTGAGCCGCCGGGACCTAGTGGGCATCGAAGAGGTGATATATCGGCGGGAGACGCAGCGCACGACGGCATTGGCCGATAAGCTGGATGAATGGCGGGCGTGGGCCAAGGAAGTGCCGGTGAGCCAGCTGGGATTTCGCCTGGTGTTTGATACGGGACTGGCGGAACGCTGGCAGCGGGCGGGCGAGGACAGCCCGCGGATGACGCGTGTGTTTGAGGATTTGCGGCGCCTGCTGGAGCAGATGCAGGATTTTGAAACCGTGGCGATGGTGGGCGATTTGGGCTCGTATCTGCGGGCGTTTCCGCAGCCGCCGGCGCTGGAGGTGACGGAGCCGTTGGGTGATGCCGAGGGCGTGCAGCTGCTGACGGTACACGCAGCCAAGGGGCTGGAGTTTGATACGGTGTACTTGGTGCAGTGCACGCAGCGGAGTTGGTCGGGCAGCCGCAGGCTAGGGCGGGTGGTGCCGACGGGTTTGGTGCGCGAGCAAGTGCTGCCGCCGGATCATGAATTTCGGCGGCTGATGTATGTGGCGGTAACCCGAGCCAAGCGTACGTTGCTGATGAGCGCGGCCGTATCGACCGCTGGTGGCAGCAAGCAAATGGTGACGCCGTTTATCGCGGAAATGCTCGGTGGTGGGTATCGCCTGCCGGAGGTGACACCGAGTGTGGCTGGTCCCGGTGAGTCAGAATTGATGAGTAAATTACAACGCTTTTATCCTATTGAGCATCATTTTGATCGCGAGCGCCTGCCGTTTGAGACGGTTGATGGTTGGCTGGAGCTGAGCGTGACGGCTCTGGGGGGATACGATTTTTGTCCATTTGAATTTTATTTGCAGGATGTGTTGAAAATAACGCAACCAATGGGACCGCAGTTGGGTTTTGGGAGTGCCCTGCACAAGGTGTTTGAAATTTATTATAAGGGTACGATGGCGGGGACAGTTCCGGAGGCGGCGGATTTGAGTAACGTGCTTAATAGCGCGTGGAGTAGTCGGGGTTATGCGACGGCGACTGAGGCTGAGCAGGATCGGTTGTTGGCCCAGGAGACACTCAAGCGTTTTTATGCGCGCGAACGGGGTCTCAATCGCACGGTTGTGGGCAGCGAGGTGCCAGTACGATTTGAGCTTCCGGAAGCCAAATTGCGTCTGCGCGGAAAGATCGATGCGCTATTTGGGCACGGTGATGGCTATGAGATTCGTGATTTTAAAACCGGCCGCACCAAAACCTCGGCGGAAAAGCTCACGAAGCAAGCCAAGGAAAACTTTCAGCTCCGGTCGTACGCGCTGGCTGGGAGCCAGCTGCGGGGTGCGCCGCCGGCGGCGGTGGTGCTGGATTATGTGGTGACGGGGGTGGAAGGCGAGGCGGTGCTGTCGGAGACGATCCTGCGTAATCATCATGATAAGCTTTGTGCTATGGCGGAGCGTATTCGACGGCGAGATTTTGCACCCAATCCATCGGCGTTGCACCAGTGCGCCGCGATTCGGTATTACGGCACTGGTGAACTCGACGAATTGACGCTCCAGCTTCAAGCGGGAGGCGGCTCGTGATGCCTAAGCGTGATGAGGCTTGGTTGCAGGCTATGCTGGACAAGATCTGGGATAATTATTTTCCGGAAGTGCCGCAGGTAAATGATGTGCGGATTGGGTTTGGGCGCCGCACCAAGCGCCGGCTGGGTTCGATCAGCCTTGATCCGCACGACCGGAAGACGAGTATTATCACTATGAACGGTTTGTTTCGGCGGGAGGATATTCCGGAATTTGTGGTGGAGGCCACCTTGTTTCACGAGCTCACGCACTATGCTCATGGGTTTAACTCGCCGCTCGATCGGGCTCAGCGCCATCCGCATGCCGGGGGCGTAATGCGGCGGGAGTTTGCGGAGCGCGGTCTGCTGGAGCTGTATTTGCAGCAAAAGCGCTGGCTCAAAGAACACTGGCTAGCGGTGTTGACGGCGGAGTTTGGGGTGCCGGCGGTGCGACCCCGCAGTGGTGGGCGGGTGCGGCGGGTAGTGGCGCCGAAACCGTTTTGGTTTATCGGTGAATAGCGTAGGTACTGGCAAATTTGCCAGGTTTGAGCTAAGATAACGTGGTTCAATCAAATGCGGAGCCATCGGGGTGTGGCGCAGCTGGTAGCGCGCAGCGTTCGGGACGCTGAGGCCGGAGGTTCGAGTCCTCTCACCCCGACCATTCAAGGAAGCTCACGGGTTTGTGGGCTTTTTTGATGTTTCATGGGATTGAATTGTGCTAGATAAATGATAATTTTATTCCGATATTGAACTTGATTTTTGCTATAAATATTACATTTGCGTAATTAATCCGGCGTAGATGCCGGTGTGTTCTTGACCCTGCCATTCTGGGGCTTTTTCTCGGCGTACGCATCCTGGTACTATTCCATTTTTTGGAATGGTTGCCCAATGGTGAAAAATTATAGCTCTGCCAAGGTAAACTTACAGGTGATTTTCTAACTATTCCAAAAAGTGGAATAGTACCGTTGCAGATGGGTGGCGAGTCGAAGGTATATGGTGTTGGATGGTAAGATTATTGTATGCAGGGGCAAATCGAAGCTTTTAAGAATGAAGTGCGCCGGGCGGCGGCCGAGCCGGGATTTGTGCACCACGCCTGGTTTGCGCAATATCACCTGGAGTTGGTGGACGCATTGCGGTTGAGCTGCTCGATATCTATCCGAAGGCGGACCGAGATTTGGTAGTAGTGATGGTGTGGCTCCATGACTACGGCAAGCTACTGGATTTTGAGCATCAGTATGAGAAGACGCTGACGGAGGGGTCTAAGACCTTGGCGCGGCTGGGGTTTGCGCCTGATTTTGCGAGGCGAGCGGTGGATTACATTGGGATCCTTGATCGGAAATTGGAGCTTGATCTGCATGAGGCGCCTTTAGAGGTGCAGATAGTGAGCTCGGCGGATGCGGCATCGCACTTTGTGGGGCCGTTCATGGCGGTGCACTGGAAGGAAAACCCGGATTTGAGTGTGGAAGAGCTCATGGCCAAGCAGCGGCGGAAGGTGGCTAAGGATTGGGACCGGAAGATGGTCTTGCCGGAGGTGCGTCGGGCGTTTGCGGGGCGCCGGCGCGTGGTTTTGGAGCAGGCTGGGGAGTTGCCGGAGAAGTTCCTGGCGTAAACGGGGAGGTTTTGGCGTAAAAGCGAACGGACCGAACATGAGGATGTTCGGTTTTTTGGTGGGTGCCTGTGGAAAAGATGGGGATAAATTAGGGCTCAACGGTTTCACCTGGGAGCGACGGTGGTAATTTAATACGCTCGCAACAGATAGGGGAGCGGGACTTTTGGCCTCGACGTATAAAAACTGTTGACCCCTAAATCGTTTAGGGGTATATTGGTTATGGAGTTCAAAAGTGCAGGTAAGGAATTCTCAGTTCGAGAAATCTCTTCTCAATCAAATCGCCCGAGTCTCAAGCAGTCTCGAGCGAGAGGTGGAAAATGAGCTAAAGGTCAGTTTTAAACTGACCTTTTCTCAGTTCCGGGTCCTGAATGGCCTACTGGCGCTCGGCGAGGCGAGCGGGCGCGAGTTGGCAGGCAGCCTGGAGGTGACACCCGCGGTCGTAACGCGCCAAGCAGAGGCGTTGGGTTCGCGCGGCCTGGTGACAACGAAGCAAAACCCGCGTAGTAAGCGCGAAAAAGTGCTGGCGCTGACCCCGAAAGGGGAGCAGGCGGTGGTAGATGCGGCGGTGGTGATTGCGGACCGGCAGAAAGCGATTTTTGCGAATTTGAGTTTGAAAGATGAGACGGCGTTTGAGCGTGCGATTGAGGCGCTCGGTAAGGCGCTCGAATAATCTCGTTCGGTACTTGTTCGGAATTGGGGGAGCTGGTATAGTTTATTTTATGGTTATTTCGATACTTCTGGGAATCGTATTGGTGGTGGTCGCGGCCGGCTTTGGACTGGTGCTGTGGCGCCTTGGTGAGCTGCGGCGGGGGCTAAGCGATGCTCCTGAGGTGCGCAAAGATTTGGTGGAGGCCTTGGGGGGAGTGGAGCAGCGGCTCAAAAATGATCTGGGCATGAATCGGCGCGAGCAGGCCGAGGAGCTCAAGCGGGTGGGGGATTCGCTGGACCGGCGGCTGGCGAGCCTGGCGACTACGCAGCGGGTGAGTTTGGAGCAGATGACGCAAAGTAACGAGGCCAAGCTTGAACGAGTGCGCAGCGTGGTGGAGAATCGATTGCAGCTGATGCAAAAAGATAATAACGAGAAGCTCGAGGTGATGCGCGCAACCGTCGATGAGAAACTCCATGCCACGCTGGAGCGACGTTTGGGCGAGTCGTTTAAAATGGTGTCGGAGCGGTTGGAGTCGGTACATAAGGGGCTGGGTGAGATGCAGACGCTGGCCGCGGGGGTGGGGGACCTCAAGAAGGTGCTGACGAATGTGAAGACGCGGGGCACATGGGGGGAGGTGCAGCTGGGGAATCTGCTTGAGCAGATCATGACGCCGTCGCAATACGAGAAGAACGTGGCGGTGAAGAAGCGCAGCGCGGAGCGAGTGGAGTACGCGATCAAGCTGCCGAATGGGCCGGATGAACATACGCCGCTGTGGCTGCCGATTGACGCGAAGTTTCCGGTTGAGGATTATCAGCGACTGATCGCAGCGCGTGAGATGGCGGACCCAGTGCTCATGGAATCGATTAGCAAAGATTTGGTGGTGCGGATCAAGGGCGAGGCGAAGGATATTCGCGATAAATACATCGCCCCGCCGGAAACGACCGATTTTGGAATTTTGTATTTGCCGACCGAGGGTCTGTACGCCGAGATTACGCAGCGGCCGGGGTTGCAGGAGCTGCTGCAGCGCGATTATCGCGTGATGGTGGCGGGCCCCAACACGATTGCGGCGCTGCTCAATAGTTTGCAGATGGGCTTTCGCACCCTCACGATCGAAAAGCGTTCGAGCGAGGTGTGGCAGATACTTGGTAGCGTTAAGAGTGAGTTTGGAAAGTTTGGCGACATGCTGGAAAAGACACACAAGAAGCTCCAGGAGGCTAGTAATACGATCGAGACGGCCGCGACGAAGTCTCGAACGATTGAACGGAGGCTCGATAAGGTAGGGGATCTGCCTGAGTCTGTCTCGGTTTCGCCCCAAGCGCTCGTCCAGCCGGTTGGTGAACCAGAAGAGTAGGCGGATTGTAGCCGCGCCAGGCCAAACCCAGTATAGTTAAGCCCAAAGAAAGGTGATGACAGTGAAGCGAGTTGTTTCGGGTATTAAGCCCACCGGAGAATTGACACTTGGAAATTACATAGGCGCGATGCGGCGCTGGGGACAGATGAGCGCCGACCCAAACCGCGAGCATTTCTTTTTTGTGCCCAATTTGCATGCGCTGACGGCGCGGCCGGAGCCGGAGGTGCTCCAGCGGGATAGCCGGTCGGCGGTGGCATGGCTGCTGGCGTGCGGAGTTGATCATGACCATTCGTACATCTTTATGCAGTCGCAGGTGCCGGCTCACTCGGAGCTGACGTGGATTTTGAACAACTACACCACTATCGGTGAGCTCAACCGGATGACGCAGTTTAAAGACCGGTCGCTCAAGAGCGGCGGTGCAGAGGGGCAGTTGGTGGGTTTGTACGACTACCCAGTACTGATGGCCGCGGATATTTTGCTGTATGACGCCGATGAGGTGCCGGTGGGCGAGGACCAGAAGCAGCACATTGAGCTGACGCGCGATATTGCGACGCGGTTTAACAACGTTCACGGTGAGACCTTTAAGGTGCCGGCGCCGACGGTACAGACCGAGGGGGCGCGGATTATGAACCTTCAGGACCCCACCAAGAAAATGAGCAAGAGTGATCTTGATGATTCCGGCAACATTTTGCTCAAAGATGACGAGGGGCTCATTGAGAAAAAGATTTTGCGAGCGGTGACAGATTCGGGCAGCGTGGTGGCGGCCGGCGCCGATAAACCGGCGTTGACCAATTTACTCGTGATTATGTCCGTGCTGAGCGAGAAGTCGGTGGCGGAACTGGAAGAAAAGTACGCCGGTTCGGGATACGGCGTCTTTAAGCGGGATTTGGCCGAAGAGGTGGTACGTACGCTTCGCCCCCTGCAGCACTTGTATGGGCAGCTGACCCATGAGGGCAACGAGAAGATTGATAAGGCGCTGGAGCACGGTTGGTGGCGGGCATCGGAGCTTGCGAACGCTAAGCTGGCGCAGGTGAAAGAAGTTCTCGGCCTGTTGTAATACGCTCGTGTGCTCTATTTTCTGGGTGGACGCATGATCTAAGGTTTTTGAGTACCCGTGAATAATTTGCTTTATTAGGGTAATATTTTACAATCTTTTTTCTGCAATCGAGAACGGCCTAAACTTTTGTGCATAAATGTTGTTAATATCTCTACATAGACCCGATTTCAGGGGAACAAAAATAGGGGGTTTATGGCGTTATTTTCCCTATCCTAAGTCATTTATGGGAGCAGGGCGCTAAATAACATAAGAATATTGACAATCTAAACTGCTTGTGCTAAGTTATGTTCAGTTCGTTGATAGTTTAGTTCTCATTGCTTTCTTCCGCACCCAGACGGTAGAGCGAACCCCGGTTAGAGGTATCCCCCTTATTTCTAATCCGGGTTTGCTCTACTGTCTCGACCAGAATGGTCACGGCCAGAAGACTCTTACTTTGGGCCCAAACCAAGGTATCGCGCAGAGTCATCGGGTTGCCGGAAGCACGCGGTTATGACCCATGGTCGTAGCCGAATGCTTCCGGCCACCCCATACGGGTTGGTGGGAAGTAATATGGATTCAGCTCGAAGCAATAGCCACAATAATTTGCGGTCGACTAATCCAACCACACAAAAATCTTTACTCCAAAACAAAAACGCACCACGTTGTTCATCAATCCTCATAAAGGAAAAACGCTATGCGCTCCACACGGGTAGAGATCGTTGCGGGGCGACTGGCGTCAATTACACACATGGATGCTTCAGATTTCGCCCCGTAACTCTGCACTTATTTTGCTGAACCGCTCAGATGCGGCCGCCGCGAGGCGCCCGCATCTGAGCGGTTTTTGGTTTGCGGTGGATGGTGGCGGGGTGAGATAATAGGGGAGACGTAAGCGTGAGTGATATGCGGTGACGGTGTTGGCGTGGATAACGGTTTTGATTATTGGGTCGCTGGCGGGAGCGATCGGTTTGGTGCTGAGCTTGATTGTGACGAATCCGGAGGCGGTGGGACCGCTTGGGGTGACGGTGTGGTTTGTGCTGCTTCTGCTGGTGCTGGCGTGCGGGTTGACCCTGGGCCTGTATGGGGCCAAGACGTATTTGAGGCTACATGCGACGGCTGCGGCGCGGCTGCGTTATTCGTGGCGGCAGGGGATGCTGGTGAGTGGTTGGCTGGTGGGGATGCTGAGTTTGAGCTCGTTGCACCAGCTGGGCGTGCTTGATGCTATACTACTGGGAATATTACTTGTGATCGTGGAAGTTTACGTGAGGCTTAGGTGGCCCTAGACGCAGCCGAAATCATGGAAAAAATTGCGGATGCTTCGAGCTTGAGTGAGCTTGAGCTGGTGCGTGTGGCGTATCTGGGGCGCAAGGGCGGCCTCACCGATGAGCTCAAGGCGGTGGGGGCGCTGCCGGCGGGGGAGAGGGCAGAGGCCGGCAAGCGGGCCAACGCGTTGCGGGAGGCGGTGGAGGCGGCGATGGCGGCTCGCGAGACGGAACTGGCTGCCGCAGTGGAGGCAATGGCGTTGGCTGAGCCGCTGGATGTGACGGCGCCGGGAGTTTGGCCGGTGTTGGGGCATCACCATCCGGTGAGCATGGTGCTTGATGAGCTGGTGGACTTGTTTTGGCAGATGGGGTATCAGGTGGCGGATGGTCCGGAGGTGGAGACCGAGTGGCATAACTTTGAGGCGCTTTTAGTGGGCAAGGACCACCCCGCGCGCGACATGCAGGATACATTCTATCTGGAAGAGGGGAATTTGCCGCGGACGCATACCTCGGGGATTCAGATTCGCTATATGCTTGAGCATCATGACGACTTCCCTATCCGGATCATTGCTCCGGGGAAGGTTTATCGCAATGAGGATGAGGATGCCCGGCATTCGTGGAGCTTTTATCAGATTGAGGGATTGGTGGTGGATGAGGGCATTAGCTTGGGTGACCTCAAGGGTACGCTTGAGCAAATGATGCGTGGAGTGCTGGGCGACGAGACGAAGGTACGACTGCGGTCGAATTATTTTCCTTATACTGAGCCAAGTGTTGAGATGGATGCAACATGTGTGATTTGTGGCGGCACTGGTTTGCGGGATGGCAAAGGGTGTCATTTGTGTAGTGGCACTGGTTGGCTTGAGCTGGGGGGTGCTGGCATGGTGCATCCGCAGGTGTTGCGCAATGTGGGGATCGACCCGGAGGTGTATAGCGGCTTTGCCTTTGGCTTTGGGCCGGAGAGGTTGGCAGCTATAAAGTATGGAGTGGATGACGTGCGCGAGTTTTGGCGACCCAACTTCAAGTTTTTGGAGCAGTTTCGATGAAGGTGACATCAACTTGGATCAAAGAATGCCTACGTCGCACAATGTTGAGTGACCGTCAAGTGGTTGAGGCGCTGGAGCGGGCTGGCATGGAGATTGAACAATTTATTACTTCAACCGAAATAGACAAAAGGGTAGTGACGGCTCTGGTTAAAAAAGTTGTTCAGCACCCGGGAGCCGATAGGCTTAAATTGGTCGAGGTAGAGACGAATGAGGGTAAATATGGCGTAGTATGTGGTGCCCCCAATGTTCGCGAGGGCATGCGAGTAGCATTTGCTCAAGTGGGTGCCGTGTTACCAGATGGCGAGCGGATTGCGAAGGCGAAATTGCGAGGTGAATATAGCGAGGGAATGTTGTGTAGCGAGCAGGAATTGGGTCTCGGGCAGAATCACGACGGACTGCTTGAGCTGCCCCCTACTGCGGGGCTTGGTGAGCCGGTGAGCTCACTCTACCCTGCCGAGTCGGTCATTGACCTTAAGACCCCGGCCAACCGCTGGGACGTTCAAAGCGTGTACGGATTGGCGCGCGAAGTGGCGGCAATGACTGATTCGACGCTGCTGCCCTTGACTCCCCCGCTGGTGGAGTTTGCGGATGCGAGCGGGGTTTTGGCGGCGAAGCCTGAGGCGGCTCGGTATATGGTGGCAAAGGTACGCGTGCGGCAGACGGCTGGCTCTCCCCTCTCGGTGGCGGCCCGGTTGCGAGCGGCTGGTGTGCGGTCGATTGGGCCGGTGGTGGACGTGACGAATTATGTGCTGCTGGAGACTGGGCAACCGCTGCACGCTTTTGACGCCGCCAAGGTGAAGCTCCCTATCGTCGTGCGGCGGGCTCGGGCTGGCGAAGAGCTGGTGACGCTCGATGGTGTACGGCGCACGCTGTCTGAGGCTGATTTGGTGATTGCTGACGGTTCGGGGCCGATTGCGCTGGCTGGGTTGATGGGCGGGCAGTCGACGGAGGTGTCGGGTGAGACCGAAGAGATTTTGCTGGAGGCGGCGGTGTTTGACGGCGCTACGGTGCGCAAGATGGCTCAGCGCCATGGGTTGCGTACGGAGGCAAGCGCGCGGTTTGAGCGAGCGCTGCCGGTGGTACTCCCCCCTCTGGGCTTGGCCCGCGCGGTGGAATTGCTGGGCGAGGTGGCTGAGGGCCAGTTAGTGCATACTTACGAAGCACCATATGCACATCCTTCGACTTGGAATATTGCACTAGCGGTACCGAAATTGGTGCGCACGGTGGGTTTTGGAATTACGCACAAAGAGGCCGTGGCGGCGCTGGCGCGGCTGGGAATTGAGGCGAAGGTTAAGGGCGAGGTGATCGAAGTGGCTGAGGTGCCATGGTGGCGGCCGGATTTGCGCGAGCCGGCTGATCTCGTAGAGGAAATTGTGCGCGTGATGGGTTACGAGCGCGTGCCGTCCACTATTCCCTCGTGGCGGCCGCGTCGGATTGAATTTGATCGGCAGAGAACGTGGCGGCGAAGGATTCGCGATACGCTGTGGGCTGCCGGCGGCTTCGAGGTAATGACGTACTCGTTTGTGTCGGCGCATCAGCTGGAACGGCTGGGACTGGACCTTGGCGAGCATTTGAAGCTCAAGAATCCGCTCTCGAGTGAGCAGGCGTATTTGCGGAGCAGCTTGTTGCCGAGTCATTTGACGACGCTGGAGCGCAACCGAATGTATGCCAAGGCAGTGACATTTTACGAGATTTCGAAGGTGTTTTTGAAGCGAAGCGCGGGTGATCAGCCGGACGAACCGGAGCGTTTGGCGGTGACCGTGTTGGACCCGGAGCGGGCTTACGCGGTGGCTAAGGGGTTGCTCGATGCGCTGGGCGACGCGCTCAATGTGGATGTGGTGGTGCGGCCGGCGCAGCATGCGGCCTATGTGAATGGGCGGTTTGGTGAAGTGCTGGTGGGCGACAAGGTGGTGGGGGGTATTGGGCAATTGCTGCCGAGCCACCTGCGCGCGCTCAAACTGGACGGCGAAGTGGCGCACTTGGAGCTTGACCTCGGTCCCCTGGTGGCGGCCAGCGGCACGCGAGCATATGTAGCGCCGGGGGTGTTTCCGGCGACGACGCGCGATATTGCGCTCGTGGTGCCGCGCGAGGTGTCGTGGCAGGCTGTGCGGGAAGCGGCGGCGGGTTGGGAGCTGACGTTTGTGGGTGATTATTATGGCGAGGGGTTGCCGCCGGGTCATAAGGGTATGACGATTCGAGTGAGGCTGGCACTCCCCGACCGCACGCCGACCGAGTCTGATGCGACGCAGCTCGAGGAGGCTGTCTTGGCTCGATTGCGCCACAAGGTGGGTGCGCAGCGCCGCGGCTAGCGGAGCGCATTTTGCTCTGTTTCAAATAAAGCGTTAGCGGTATACTAGCTCTATGCTGAGGCGGAGATTAGATCCTGAGCGGCACGGAAGCGCCGGTTTTACGTCGGTGACCCGGGTGGCCGCTATGGGCCTGGTAGTGGGTTTTTTTGCTGTGGGTATGCATATGGCTACCCAGGCTTACTACGATGGGCGGATGCTTCCGGGGGTGCGGGTGGCCGGCCATAATTTGAGCGGGCTAACGCTGGCTCAGGCGCGGATGGTGATTGCGAAGAATGTGGCGGCTTACCGGTTGAAGCTCGATGTGGCGGGCGACAAATATAACGTGGCGGCGGCTGACTTGGGGGTGACCTTCGATGTGGAGGCGACGCTTTCGAGTGCTTACAATTCGGGTCGTGAGAGCTGGTTGCCGCCGTTGCACCACGAGCCCCTGGAGCTGTCATACCGGCTCAATCGTGTCCAGCTCAATGCGTTTGCGACGAGTGTGTCAAACAAAATTGGTACTCCCCCGGTCGACGCGGCGGTGGTGGTGGCAGCTGGAGCGGTGACGACGGTGCCGGAAAAAAGCGGCTGGTCGATTGATCGGATTGGATTGGAGCGGCTGATTGAGGATGATGTGCGCTCCCCCGCCGGGGCGACCCTGGCGCTGAAGCCTCGCGAACAGCTGGCCGATATTCGGGTGCAGGCCCTGGCGCCGACGATTGAGCAAACCAGGCATTTGATGGCGGTGCCGGTGGTTTTGAGCTACCAGGGCCAGACGTTTACCCCTACTCCGGCCGAGATTGGTACTTGGATTGGGTTTGTGAAGCAGCCGGATGGGCTGGCTCATAAGTTGGTACCGCAGGTGGATACGGCTCGGTTGAAAAATTATGTGCAGGGTTTGGCCAATCGGCTGGACGTGGCGCCGACAAACAAAAAAGTGAATGTGGAGAACGGTGTTGCCAAGGTGGCTCAGGAGGGCGTCGAGGGGACGGCTATCGATCAGGATTCGATCACGGCGGCGGTGGCCGAGGCGGTGGGCAAGCAGACTCCCCTGACATTTGCGATTACCTCGCATGCGGTGCCGTTTAAGACGACCTCTACTACGCTCGTGAGTTTGGATTTGGGCCGGTACATCGAAATAAATCTGAGCAAGCAGCATTTGTGGGTATGGCAGGATCACCAGGTGATTTACGAATCACCGCTAACGAGTGGGGCTACGGGCGCTGGTTTGGGCACTGTTACAGGACTGTTTAGCATTTATTACAAAACGACGAATACTCATCTGGTGGGGTATCAATATGGGTATAATTACGACGTGCCAGTGAAGTACTGGATGCCCTTCTACTCTGGTTATGGCTTGCATGATGCGGTATGGCGGAACGGTAAATTTGGTGGGCCGGATTACTACTACGGCGGGTCGCATGGGTGTGTGAACTTGCCGGATGCGACGGCGGAATTCCTATACAATTGGTCGACGATCGGGACGCCGGTGTGGGTGCATAATTAGATTCTGAGGCGTTTTGGGTGCCGGCTACCAGTCTATTGCTCGGCCGAAACCGGCGCCGTTTTGTTCGTCGCTGAATAGGTCGTAGGCGTTGAAGAGAGGCGGGGTGTAATGGCGGCGGTTTGGCGGTAGACCCTGAGCGTTGTCTTCATTGGTTTCGGCCTTGATGGACTGATCGAGGCTATCAAAGGTGGTGGTTAGATCGAGACCGTATAGAGTGGCGATGTCCTTCCAGAGGATGTCGGGGTCGCCAAAGAAGATGGGTTCCTTCTCGGCCCTGGCCACTATCCGTTGCCACAGTGGAGTTTGGCGGATTTCAGCTTTTCGTTCACCCCAATCCGGCGCCGCGTCGCCAACGAGGCGAAAGATGGCAAGTTGACTGGAGCTGAACTGATCAGAGAGCATACCCCTATCGTGGGCCGCGCGAGCAACTCGCCTGATGGTGCTGATTTCGGCATTGCCACCGGTGAGGCGCATGGCGAGCTCGTAGGGTGAATGATTTGGCGGACCCTGGTAGCCAAGCTCGGCGCCAATTTGGGCTACGGCGTCGAGGTACCTGGCTCTGTCGGCGTCTTGAGAGTGGTCTAACTCTTGGGCTGTGACTGGGGGATGCTCGGATGGAGCTTCGGGAGTTGGCATAGCTTTTCTGCGTTATTGGGTTTCATTGTAGCAAAATCGGGCGGCCGCGGCAGGTTAGCACAAGCGCAATATATGGTATAATTGCGGGTAATGGATAGTCAATCACCCTCACCGAATATGCCGGCTGGAGGCGAGCGGCCGATGGGCCCGAGCCCGGAGCGTGCGATGCCGGCTGTGACCCCGGAGATGGCTGCGGGTGGCGAGCGGCCGGCGGCGGCTCCGGCGGGCGGCCAACCGGCGGCGCCGAAGCTGTCGGCGGCGGATGTGGCGGCGGCGATAGCGGCGACTCCGGCCGTGGGGGCGGCGCCGACTTCGGCCTCGGCGAATCCGGCGACGGCAGCGGATGTGGACGTGATTGAGCCTGAATGGGTTGATAAGGCCGAGGTAGTGATTCGAGATCACGCGGGTGATCCGTATGGTGAGGAAGAGGCGATCGAAGATTTGCAGCAGGATTATTTGCAAAAGCGTTATGGGATCAATGTAGCGGATCCGAACCCCGACGATACTAAGTCCAAAGGAGCGTAACGTCTTGGGCTGGAGGGTGCGGCGGTGAGCGTGATCTTGGTGATTGTGCTGATATTTTTCACGCTGGCCGGGGGCTTGGGCGCGGTGGCGTACTTTACGTATCAGAAGAAATTGCGGCGCGCTAAAGCGATTGAACGGGGTCTCAAGATGGTGCCCGTGCTGATTCATCTGCCGCCGCCCAGCTCGGATACGCAGGGCGAAAATCGTGATTTGCGCGAGATAATGCGCGAAAAGACTTCCCAGGCAGAGGTGCTCTATAACCTGCTAGCGGGCACGGCCACCGAAGGGTTTAAGAGTAGCTTCTATGGCCAGCGGCATATTGCGTTGGAGCTGATCGTGGTGGATGGTTTGGTGCACTTCTACGCCGCCGTGCCCGTGGCGCTGGTGAGCGTGGTGAAAAAGGCGGTGCAAACGGCGTATCCGGGCTCGCGGCTGGAGGAGGTGGAGGACCACAACATCTTCAATCAGGACGGGCGGCTGGCGGCGACTTTGGGTGGCGAGATGGTGCTCAAAACCGAGAGCGCGTATCCGATTGCGACATATGAGCAGCTGGAGCGTGATCCGATGGAGGCGTTGTTGACGACGGTATCGGCGCTGGAGAAGCAAGATGGGGTGGCGATACAGATTATGCTGCGGCCGGCCGGTAGTGGTTGGGTGAAAAAGTCGGTGGCGCTGGCTGATCGGATGCGTAAGGGCAAGAACAATGATCTGAAATTCTCGGCCTTGGATTTGGCTAAAGCGGCCGTGAAGGCGCCGGCGGAGCGGCGCGAAGAGGAGCGGGCCCGAAATGGTGGGCAAGCGGATGTTTCGCAGTTGCAGCTGGGCCAGGTTGACCGGATCGAGGAGAAAACCAAGCATCCGGGATTTGAGGTGCTGGTGCGGGTGATCGTGTCGACGGGTTCGGTGGTGCGTAGCCAGCAGCTCTTGCGCGACATTGCGACAACGTTTGCGTTGTTTGATAGCCCAGGGCTCAATGGATTTAAGTTTTTGCCGGCGCTGGATGTGCAGGGGTTGGTGACGGCGTTTATTTTTCGGTTTTTCCCCAATGAGCTGGCGAGCAATGTGCTGTCGAGCGCGGAGCTCGCGACGCTGTTTCATTTGCCGGATTCGCAGTTTACGCCCAGCGCCAGCGTGCAGCGCCAGCAGACGAAGCAGGTGGATGGGCCGGTGCAGTTGCCGACAACGGGGCTTATGTTTGGCTACAACGAGTTTCGGGGGGTGCGCAAGGAGATTCGGCTAAGTGCTGAAGATCGGCGCCGCCATAGCTACATTTTGGGTCAAACGGGTACGGGTAAATCGACCATGCTCGAAAACTTGGCAGTGCAGGATATGCAGGCTGGTAATGGCTTTGCGTTTATTGATCCGCACGGGGATAGCGCCGAGAAATTATTGGCGTTGGTGCCCAAGAGCCGAGCCGAGGATGTGATTTACTTTAACCCGGCCGATACGCAGTATCCGCTGGGGCTGAACCTGTTTGAGTTTACGGATCCGACCCAGAAGGATTTTTTGGTGCAAGAGACGATCGGCATGCTCTACAAATTGTACGACCCGGGGCACACGGGGATCATTGGTCCGCGGTATGAGCATTGGTACCGGAATGCAGCGTTGACGCTCATGAGCGACCCGAACGGGGCGACGTTCATTGAGATTCCGAAGGTGTTTACGGATACGGACTACTTGAAGCGGAAGTTTAAGTACCTCAAGGACCCGACGGTGATCGACTTCTGGACGAAGGAGATGGGGCAAACGAGCGACTACCACAAGAGTGAGATGCTCGGGTGGTTTGTGAGTAAGTTTGGGGCGTTCCAAAACAACGAGATGATGCGCAATATCATTGGGCAGACGAAGAGCTCATTTAACATTCGCGAGGTGATGGATCAGAAAAAGATTTTGATCGTGAACTTGAGTAAGGGGCGGATAGGGGAACTCAACTCGCAGCTGCTGGGTATGATCTTTGTGATTAAGTTCCAGGCGGCGGCGATGAGCCGTGCGGATATGCCGGAGGCAGAGCGGAGTGATTTTGCGCTGTACGTGGATGAGTTTCAGAATTTTTCGACCGATAGTTTTGCGAGCATTTTGAGCGAGGCGCGCAAGTACCGGCTGAATTTGATCGTGGCGAACCAATTCATCGGGCAGCTGAGTGATCCGATTCGGGATGCGGTGTTTGGGAACATTGGCACGATCGTGGCTCACCGGATGGGGCCGGAGGATGCGGAGTTTATGGTGAGGCAGTTTGCACCGGTGTTTGATGCGAGTGACCTCGTGAACATTCCCAACTACCATGCGGCGATGCGGCTGATGATTGGTGGGTTGCCGAGCCAGCCGTTTAGTATTGCGGACAGCGCGCCGATTGGAAACGTGAATGTGGAGCTAGGGCTAGCTATAAAGCAGTTGAGTGCGGCAAAATATGGGCATGATAAAGCGGTGGTGGAGGCAGATTTGATCGATCGATTGAGTTCGAAGCCGCCAGCGGCTGCGCCGGTTCCGGTTCCGGCGCCGGCGGCCGTGGCCATGCCTCCGGTCGCGGCGGCGGCCATGCCTCCGGTCGCGGCGGCTCCTGTCGCGCCCGTGGCGGCGCCGGCGGATGTGGCCATCCCTGCGGTCGGGGCGGCGCCGGCGGTCGCGCCGATGCCGCAGCCTCAGCCGCCGGTGGCCCCCGTGGTGATGCCCGCTCCGGTGGCGACCCCTGCCCCCGTGGCATTTCCGGCGCCTCCGGTTTCGGCGGCGGCGCAACTTGATCCGTTGGCGGCGCTGGCTTTGACGTCTGACTCGGCGTCAGCTGCTGCTGCACCCCCCCCGCCGCCGCCTGCCCCAGCGCCGGCTCCCGTGGGCCTTTCGGTGACTCCGCCTCCGATTGGTGCGCCGCCGGTTGATCTGCCGGCGCCGGGTGCGGGTGTGCCGCCGTTGCCGGTGGTAACCCCGCGGCCCGCGGTTCAGCCGCTGGATTTGGGTGCGGTGGCGCCGGCTTTTCGGGAGGCCGTGGCGCCGCCGGTGCAACAGCCTGTGGCGCCAATACCGGCAGCTCCGGCAAACGCAGCCGATGAATTGGCGCAACAAATTGCGGCGGCGGGTGATCGAGCGCAGGCTGCAGCGGCGGTTGCGCCGGCGGCTCCGGCTGTGACCGGTGCCGCCACGACTCCGCCTCCGATTGGAGCGCCACCGGTGGATCTGCCTGGAGACCCGAGGCCGGTGGCTGGAGTTTCGGTGCCTCCGGCTGGCGGGGGGACGTTGTCCATTAATGATATTACGGGAGGTGGCGGCCAGTCGGCCAGCCAGTCCGAGTCGCCGTCGTTGGGTGAAATTCCGTTGTTGGGTGAGGCGAGTAATCAGGCCTTTGTGGGCGATGGACAGCCGCTTGAGAATGATCCGTATGCGAATATTGATGTGCTGGGTGCAGCGGCGCCCGAGACTGCGCCACGTGTCGCTGAGGCGCCGGAGCCTCTGGTAGAGCCGGGGTTGGTGGGCGAGGGTGGGGCTTTGCCGGATGATCCCTATGCGGGGGTTGACGTGCTGGGTGCGGCGCCGGTGGTTCCGGCGGCTGCGCCCCCTCCGGCTGTTCCGGTCGTTCCCATTGCTCCGTCGGCTCCAGTAGCGGTGGCGGTTGCCCCTCAACCGGTGGTGCGTCCGGAGCCAGAGCCGCAGCCGGTGGTAGCCAGTGGGCCTCTGCCGGTGGTGCCGGTTGAGCCGGCCGCATTGTCTGTGCAGGAGCCGTTGCGCGCGCCGGAACCCGCGCCGCCGGTTGAGCCGCCGATGGTGGAGGCGCCGCCGGTATTACCGGCTGTTCAGGATACGCCGCCAGCGCCTGAGCCGATGGTGCCGGTTGAGGTTGCTGCGGCGGTTCCGGAGGAAGTTCAGACCCCGGTGATGCCAGTGGCGCCCGCAGCTTCTTCGGTGGCAATGGCTGAGCCGGCTCCGCGAACCCCAGTGCCCGAGCCGGTATCCCCGGCGGAGCCACAGCCGCCCGAGCCGTTGATTCACTTTGTGGATCCGGCGGCGGAATCATTGCTCAATAGCCCGGAGGCGCCAAGTGAGGAATCGGCGGCCGATGGTAAGCCTTCACTAAATGGTCTTCCGGAGGGAATTGCTTTGGTCGAGCCGGCGCCGGCGGAACCCGTGCCTGTACCTGAACCCCTACCCGCGCCCGTTGTAGCATCGCCGCCGGCGCCCGCGCCGGTTCAAGTTCCGGTGGGTCAGGCTGAGCTGGCGGCGAGTATTGCGAATACGGGGTCGGCTCAGCCTCCGGCAGTTCCGGTTTCTGCCCCGGCCTTGGCAAATGCATCGCAGGGTCTGGATGATGTGGTGAGTGTAGCGGAAAGTTTGCCGGAATCGATGGCGCCTCCGGCGGAGTCTCAGCACGATAATGCGGAGTCCGCGCCGACCCCTCAGTCGGTCGTGGAGGCGCCGGAGCATTCGGCGCCGCCTAAGCCGGTGCCGGCGGAACCAGTGCCGGCCGTGACGTCGTCGACACTCATCGTATCGGAGCCGGAGGCGCCGAAAGCAGAGGCTTTGGTGCTTGAAGGGTCGTCGCCGGAGGTTGAAAAAGCGCCGGCGACGACTAATGAGTTGTCGCCATCAGCCCAGATCGAGAAAGCGGAGCACGAAATTGATACGGTGATGAGTGCAGCTCTTATTCACCCTGAGGCTACGGCGGAACATCGGCGTTTGCCCGAGCCGGTGGCGGGACCTCGAATGGAAGATCAACCGGGCGGTGATCTTGAGCTCAATACTGCTCCGGGTGTGTCAACAGGGGCATCGGCTGCGAACGCTAGGACGGCGGCGCAGCACCACGGGCTGAAGGTTATTCAGCCACTAGAGCCGATTGAGTCGTCGAAGGAGCGGTTTGCGCGTGAGATAGCGGAGCTTAATCGCGAGACGGCGGGTACGGCGGCGCAGATTGTGAAAGGCCCGGCCGCTGCGGTTTCAGCGCCGGAACCTCAGCCGGTCTCGGCCTCGCCGGCGGTGAATCAAACTCCGCCACCGACCCCAGCGCCGGCCGTGGCATCTCCCGCGAAGGCGCCGGCAGAGCCGAAGCGGCCGGTCCCGGCGGCTTCGGTGGAGCCACCGGTAGCACCAGCGGTACCGGCGGTGGAGGCTGATGCGCCGGCCATCATTAAGCATGCGGGGGCTATGGTTCTCTCGCCGGAGCCACCGCCGGCTTCAGCGGCTGCCGATGAGGACGAGGGATTGCCGCAAGCGCAGTCATTGGCGGCGGACGATGTGGCCAAGGCCCGCGCGGAGCGTCAAGCGACGGCGGTGATGGCTCGCAACCCCGAACCACCCGTGGGCGTAGCGCGCCCGGAGGAGACGGCCGAGCCTGTCGTGAATCGGAAGCCCGCGGCCGCTGAGAGCGCGGCCGCTCCGGCCGGCTCAGCTGACGGTGGTAGTCGCAATGCGCCGCGTCGGCGTCATCGGGGCGGGCGTGGTCGCGAGAAGCCGGCGGAGGTGATTGTCAGCAAGGCTGAGGCCGAGCACAACCAGCCGACGGCTGCGGCTAGGGAAGCGGGTTCGATGACCGGTAAGCTTATCCTGCCCACCGGTGAGAAGCCGGCGGCGGAACTTGATAAGCCAAAGGAAGAGAAGCCCAAAAAATTAGCCCCTGGTGAGGTGTACGTGGATGAGCAGGGTAATGTGGTGATCGGCTAAGAAAGCAGCAGGGAGAGTCGATCGGCGACGCGTTAGCGGCGGCGCAGGCCGCGCCACAGCCCCTCGAGGACGAGCCCGAGTACAGCGCCGACGATGAACGAGAAGATCAGTTCCGAGCCAGACAGCGCAAAGCCGTAATGCCGGGCAATGAGATAGAATGCGCTCCCGACAATGAGGGCCGTCCAGGTGGCGCCCAGGAGCACTGAGGGGCGGGCGACGGTCTTTTCGAGGGCTTCGCTGGCGGTTTCGATGGCGGGGGTGTGGATGACCTTGCTGAAACTGCGGCTGATGGGGCGCAGGTGACGTTGCATACTCGCGACAGTTTGGGCGTAATTGAGATGCTGATTGAGGAACGGCAGCTGGCGACCGGTGTGAGGGGTTTCGGTTTCTGAAGTGTTGTTCGGCTCGGGCTCGGCGGCGTGGATCTCGATGGCTTCGCGCGCTTTTTCGGCTGCTCGCTCGGCCCGTTTTTCGGCATGGGCGGCGGGGTCGTGTTCGGCGGCGGTTTCGCGGATTTCGGCGAGACGCTCGGCGCGAGCGGCTTCGAGCTCGGCTGCGGCTTGTTCGTTGCGTTCACCGCCAGATGAAATACGTTCACTCGACATTACTGGGTTCCTCCTTGGAATTCGCCGCGTAGTAATTTGATTTCGGTGAGGAGTTGGCGGTTGCGGAAGTAGAAGAAGAGACTGAGCCCGCTCACGAGGAGTACGACGAGGGTGCTGGTGGCGCCACCCGTGTCTGGGAGGGTAGCGGCGGCGATTTCAACTTGCTTGGCGGGTGGGGGAGTGAGGGTGATCTGGACGGTGGTGCCGTAGACGTTGTCGAGGCGGAGGTCGAAGGAATTTTTGTCGGAGATGCCGACGGGAGTGGTGGGGATGGGGTCTTTGATTTTGACCGTGAAGGTGGTCACGAGGGTGGCGTCGGGGGCAATGGACTGCGCCGGCCACGTGAGTACGCCGTCGGTGAGGGTGGCCCCGGTGAGGTCGGTAACGTCGGCGTATTCGAGCACATCGGTAATGTGTTCCACGACGGTGTAGTCGCCAGCGCTGCCGCCGATATTTTTGGTGCTGAGGTGGTATTTGACGAGGTCACCGGCACCTGCGGGCTTGGTGACGGCGTCGATGTTTTGGGTGAGGTTGAGGGCAGATTTGGCCTTGGTGAAGCTCGGCGGAATGGCAGCGGTAGTAATGGTGGCGCTGCAGGCGCTGGTGACGGCAGTGGTGGCGCCCAACGAGCCTTTGACGCGCATGGTGGCGACGAAACTGCCGGCTGTGGTGTAGGTATGACTAGCGGCGGGAGCGGCGCTCGTGGCGGTGGGGCTATTGTCGCCGAAATCGAAGCTGTAGGAGGCCACGGTTTGGCCGGTAGCGGTGCCGGAGCCGGTGTAATTTACCTTCAGCGGCACATCGCCCGAAGTGGTGCTGGGGGTGAGTTTGACACAGGCTAGCGTGGGCGTGTTGGGTTTGGGTGTTGGCGTGGGCTTTGGGGTGGGGGTCGGTGTAGGTTTGGGAGTTGGCTTGGGTGTCGGTTTGGGGGTGGGGGTTGGGGTTGGTGGGTAAGTTTTGCTGATAATATTGCCGCAGTGGAACATGACGGCAAAATAGCTGCCGTCGCGTGAGCGGGTGCCTTGGAGTACGTCGTAGTTTGAGCCGTTGTAAACATTGGAGCCGGTATCCCATTGGTACAGGGGCTGCATCCAATAGGTGTGGGTCCCGATGGTGACTTCGTAGTCGCTGGCGGAGTGCTGGCTGCGGCCGATAGATTTGAGGGTGCGATCCTTGGTGTTGACCGTGGCTTTTTTGGTGTTTTGGAGGTCGGCACGGCTGATGCCGAGGCGGTTGTAGATAGCCTGGAGCTCAGCGCTCTCGTCGTAGCGGTTGAGAAGGTCGGCCTGGGAGACGATGCCGCCGTGGATGATGTCGCTCGGGGAGGCGGCGTTGGAGGGGGTGGGCGGGCCGAGTACGACGGCACTTTGGAGGCCCACCAGCAGCACGCCGGCGATCACGGTGAACGTGCGTGTGACACGTTCCTTGCCCAGGCGACGCGCGTAGAACGTCAGCTGGCTGACGGCACTCGGTGATAGCGAGAGCTGAGAAACGATCTTTCTAAACATTAGCGCAATTGTACGGCTTCGAGGCTGATCTGGCAAACGAGGGTGGTTATTTGCTCCAGATAGTCACGGGCGGTATAATGGGGGTAAAGCCGAGCCAAAAGCTCCCTTTTTGTTGAGATAATTGTAGGTGGTTGCACTCCGAGATGGCAGATAAAACACAATACGGTGCCGATCAGATTCAGGTGCTCGAAGGGCTCGATCCGGTTCGCAAGCGTCCGGGTATGTATATTGGTGGGACGGGGGTCGAGGGGCTCCATCACTTGGTGTGGGAAATCGTCAACAACTCGATTGACGAGGTGATGGCGAGCCGCGCTACGAGCGTGGATGTGACATTGCTGGCCGACGGTGGGGTGCGCGTAGTGGATGACGGCGCCGGCATTCCCGTTGACAAGCACAAAACTGGCTCACAGGCTGGCAAAAGCGCGCTCGAGACGGTGCTGACGGTGCTGCACGCCGGCGGCAAATTTGGCGGCGGTGGGTACAAGGTGAGTGGTGGTTTGCACGGTGTGGGCATTAGCGTGGTCAACGCGCTGAGTACCCGACTCGTGGCTGAGGTGCGCCGTGATGGCAAATTGTACCGGCAAGAATACGAGGGTGGAGTGCCGCAGAGCGACGTGAAGGTGGTAGGTAAATACGAGACGGGCGGGACGGGTACGACGATTACGTTTTGGCCGGATGCGGCAATTTTTGAAACCGTTGAGCTCAATTATGATGATATTTTGGAGTACTTGCGTCGGCAGGCGTATCTCACGAAGGGCGCGCGGGCCAAAATTAGCGACGAGAAAACTGGCAGGCAATACGGGTTTTACTTTGAGGGTGGGATTCGCAGCTATGTGCAGCATATGAATCGCGGCAAGGCCCCTATCAATGAGCCGCCGTTTTACGCCCAGAAGACAGTGGGCGACACTGAGGTGGAGATTGCACTGCAGTATAACGATTCGTACACCGAGACGGCGAAGTACTTTGCCAATAACATTCCCAACCCCGAAGGCGGCACGCACTCCGAGGGCTTTCGCCGGGCGCTGACGCGGAGCGTGAATGATTATGCGCGCAAGAACGGGTTGCTTAAAGACAACGAAGAGAACTTGACGGGCGAGGACGTCCGCGAGGGCATTACCGTGGTGATTTCGGTGCGATTGCCCGATCCGCAGTTTGAAGGCCAAACGAAGGCCAAGCTGGGGAACCCGGAAATTCGCGGGTATGTAGAGCAGGTGTTTTCGGAGATGTTTAATTACTATCTGGAAGAAAACCCCTCGGAGGCCAAAAAAATCGTGGGCAAGGCGGCGCTGAGCGCGCGGGCGCGCATGGCGGCCCGGGCGGCGCGCGATACGGTGATTCGCAAGGGCGCGCTCGATGGCATGACCCTGCCGGGCAAGCTGGCTGACTGCCGTACGCGGGATTCGACGCGTTCGGAGCTGTACATCGTGGAGGGTGATTCGGCCGGTGGTAGTGCCAAGGGTGGTCGCGATAGCGAATTCCAGGCGATTTTGCCGCTGCGGGGCAAAATTCTGAATGTGGAGCGCGCCCGGCTTGACCGCATGCTGGCCAATAATGAGATCAAGAACATCATCATCGCGCTGGGAACGGGGATTGCGGAGCAATTTGAGCTGGGTAAGCTGCGTTACGGCCGCATTATTATTATGACCGACGCTGATGTGGACGGGGCGCATATTCGCACGCTGCTGCTGACGTTTTTCTACCGTCATATGCCCGATATTATTGAGGGTGGGCATCTTTATATCGCGCAACCGCCACTGTATGGACTGCAGGCTGGCCGCAAGAAAATCTACGCCTACGATGAGCTGGAGCGCGACGCCATCATCGACCGGTTGATCGAGGCCAAAACGGGCAAAAAGGCCGAGGGTGAAGAGATGGCGGCCGAAGCGGTCGCGGCCGAGGACGACGTGGTGTCGACCGAGGGCGAGACCGCTACCGAGGAGGCGCCCGAGGTGGCGGCTGGGGCTGTGGTGGTGGAAGAAGAGGATGAGACGAGCGCTTCGGACGAAGAGAAGCAGCGCCTGAAGGCAGCCGGCGTGAGCGGCGTGCAGCGCTACAAGGGTTTGGGTGAGATGAATGCCGACCAACTGTGGGAGACCACCATGGATCCGGGTAACCGCGTGTTGCTGAAGGTGAATGTGGAAGACGCCGAGCGGGCTGATGCCATCTTCAACAAGCTCATGGGCGAGGAAGTATTGCTGCGCAAGAACTTTATTTCATCGCGGGCGACGACATTATCAGCTGACGATCTAGACGTATAAGGGAACTGGCATGGACGAAGAGCAAATCGAAAACCTAGAAAATCCGGAAGAAGAGCCCGAAGTCATCAAGACCGACATCGGCACGGTGCGGATGCAAAAACTCGAGACCGAGATGGAAACGAGCTATTTGGCGTATGCGATGTCGGTGATTGTGTCGCGGGCGCTGCCAGATGTGCGCGATGGATTAAAGCCCGTGCATAGGCGAATTCTCTATGTGATGAATAATTTGGGCCTGCGGCATACGGCCAAATATCGCAAGAGCGCGTCGGTAGTGGGTGATGTGATGGGTAATTACCACCCGCACGGCGACAGTGCTATTTACGACGCCATGGTGCGTATGGCGCAGGATTTTTCGATGCGCTACCCGCTGGTGGATGGCCAGGGTAACTTTGGCTCAATGGACGGCGACTCGCCGGCCGCCATGCGCTATACCGAGGCGCGGATGGCGGGGATTGCCGAGGAGATGCTCTTCGATATCGAAAAAGACACGGTGGACTTCGTGCCCAACTATGACGGCTCAAAGAAGCAGCCGTCGGTGTTGCCGGCCAAGCTGCCAAACCTTTTGCTCAACGGCCAGATGGGTATCGCCGTGGGCATGGCTACCAACATTCCGCCGCACAATTTGAGCGAGCTGGTAGACGCGATCGTGATGATCATCGACAAAGAAGATGTGACGCTCGACGACCTACTGACCTGCGTGAAAGGTCCGGATTTTCCGACCGGCGGCATTATTTTTGGCAATGATTCGATTCGGCAGGCGTATGGTACAGGCAAGGGCAGTGTGGTGGTGCGGGCCAAGGCGGAGATCAAGGAAGACAAAAAGGGTCACGAGTCGATTGTGATCACCGAGATTCCCTACGCCGTGAACCGCGCTACGATGGTGGAGAAAATTGCCGAGCTGGTGAAAGACAAGCGCGTGGTGGGCATTAGCGACTTGCGCGACGAAAGCAACCGCCATGGTACGAAGGTGGTGATTGACCTCAAGAAAGACAGCTACCCGAAGAAAGTGCTCAACCAGCTCTATAAGCTGACGCCGATGCAGACGGCTTTCCACCTGAACATGCTGGCGTTGGTGGACAACGGCCGTCAGCCGCGGGTGCTGAGCCTGGAAATGATGCTGCGCGAATACCTGAAGCACCGGCAGATTGTGGTGCGGCGGCGTACGGAGTTTGAGCTTCGCAAAGCCAAGGATCGGGCGCACATCCTGGAAGGGTTCAAGCTGGCGCTGGATCACATCGATGAGGTCATCAAAGTGATTCGGGCTTCGCAGACGACCGATGAGGCGCGTACGAATTTGATGGAGCGGTTTAAGCTCAGCGAGATTCAGGCCAAGGCGATCTTGGGTATGCAGCTGCGGTCGCTGGCGGGCCTGGAGCGCCAACGCATCGAAGACGAGCTGGCAGAGCTGCGCAAGCTGATTGCTGAGCTGGAGAAGATTTTGGCTAGCGAAAGCGAGATTTTGCGAGTGATTCGAGAGGAGCTGGAAGAGATCAAGGCCAAATATGGCGACGACCGGCGCACACAGATTGTGGGAAGTGAATTGGGCAAGTTCTCGGAAGAGGAGCTGGTGCCAAACGAACAAGTCATTGTCACGCTTACAACGGGCAATTATATCAAGCGCATTCCGGCGAACACTTACAAGAGTCAGGGCCGTGGCGGTAAGGGCATTATGGGTATGACCACCAAAGAAGAAGATGTGGTGGAGCACCTACTCCTGACGCAAAACCACGACTACATGCTGTTCTTTACCAATAAAGGCCGGGTATTCCGCCTGAAGGTTTACGAAATTCCGGCAGCTTCGCGAACGGCCAAAGGCCAGCCGGTGGTGAATCTGCTGCAGCTGGGACAAGGCGAAAAGGTGACGTCGCTTGTGACATTTGATAGCAAAGTGGACCATTTGTATTTGTTTATGGCGACCAAGCTGGGAACCGTGAAGAAGACGCCCTTGGCGGATTACGCGAATGTGCGGGCGAATGGTTTGATTGCGATCAAGCTGGACGACGGCGATGAGCTGAAATGGGTGAAGCTGACGAGTGGCAAAGACGAGATTATTATTTCGACGGCGTTGGCGCAGGCGATTCGGTTTAAGGAGAGTGAAGTGCGGCCGATGGGCCGGGCAACGCGCGGCGTGCGGGGTATTCGACTGCGTAGCGGTGATACTGCGGTGGGCATGGATGTGGTACGCGCCGGTATGGAGATGCTGGTGGTGATGGAAAACGGCTACGGCAAGCGCACCAAGGTGGATCAATTTGCGACGCATGCGCGTGGCGGCGTAGGCATTAAGGCGGGCGTGGTGACGGCCAAGACCGGTAAGACGGTGGACGTGCGGGGGATTAGTGATCCGCGCAATGAGGTGGTGGTGGTGAGTACCCAGGGTCAGGTGATCCGGATGGCGCTGGCCAACATTTCGCTCATCGGCCGGGCGACTCAGGGCGTGCGGGTGATGCGGATGGCTGAGGACGATAAGGTGGCGTCGGTGGCGCTGGTGGGCGAGACTGAGCTTGAGGATGCTGTGGCGGTGACTGAGCCTGAGTCGGCTGAGTAGCTTTTACTTTCGGGGCTAGTAATTGTTCCAGCGCGACCATCCGCCGGCTACGTATCTGTTGTTGAGATACGAGCCTGAGGGCGAAGAGTCGTACGTATTTATAGTTAAACTCACAATAAATAAGTTAATTTTTATTTAATCTTTTGTTAATACATCCAATGTTGGGCATCAGACATAGGGCTAATGTTGGGTATGTGTCAGTTGCACTGATGGTTCTACGTTCACTATTGATCGAGGGGTTGCATGAGGTTAGCAAAGTCAGTAGAGGTCCTTCTTAGCCTTGCCGCTAGTGGCGGTTTGGCGGTAGTTTTGAGTGGTAGCGCGTACGCCGCCGATGGTGGCGCAGGCGTGATTTCTCAAACTCCTACCCAAGCCGAGGCGAGTGCGGCTGAGGTGCCCTTGGTGAAGCTGGCCGTGGATGATTCTCCCCGGGCGAGCGCAGAGCCGCGTGCTGGGTCAACGCCTGGTGTTTCTGGTCCGACGGGTGGGTCTGATAATGCGCCGGGATTAGGCAACGGAGCTGTCGTTGGGCAACCAGAGTCTGATGCATCGGGTGGTGGTTTGGGGGCGGCGACCGTGCCCGATCCGGTCCAGCCCACTCAGCCGTCCGACGGCGATGCTGGCGTGGCGGCGCCGAGCCATGAGGGTCCGGCTACGATTACCGTGAACGTGCCGACGAGTAGTGGCGCTGCGTCCGGCGGGGGTGGGATGGCTTCGGGTGCTGACGGGCAGGCGGCCGCGGCTCGTTATCATGCTGCCGTATTGACGATTCAGCCTCGTATTACTACCGGCCGGCCGGCTGTGGTGGAAGATTTGGCGACGGCGCTTCCTTCGGCGCCGGCAGTAGCCCAAAAGCCCAGCAATGTTCCGGCGCCGCAGCAGCCTACGGGAGTGTTTGGACGGCTTACGTTGACGCTGGCTGGTAGCGTGGTTCCGTACTTTTTGATTGCTCTGGATGCGGCTCCTGTGGGGCTGGTGGTTAGTTTGATGGTATTGGCCCTGATGGTCTCGCTCGCACTCCGGCGGGTAGTATCGGTATTCGGAACCTGGATGCGGCAGGGCGGCTATGCTCATGCTGCTCGGAGCGATGTGGCCAGTGCCATGGTAAAGACTTTTTTCGCTACACCATTCCCCTTGGGTTATGTAACGGCCATTCGGTCAACGCATAGCCCAATTTTTATGGTGTCAGAGACGAAAAGCTTAACTTCTGTGCTCCCAACGCTTTTAGAAAGGAGGAGATACATATGATAGTACGACGATATTTGGGTGCGGCCTCGGTGGTGTGTGGTTTGGCCTTTGGCGTCTCCGGTTCGGCTTTGGCCGCGGATAATGTTTCGATCGGTACTACCGGTCCGGGTTCGAACCAACAGGTAGTTATCGACAATTCGTCGAACGTAAGTGTGAGCAATACGAACATTGTGCAGGTGACGAATGAAAATGTTCAGCAAGCGACGTCCGGTGGGGCTTCGGCCAACAGTAATACCAGCGTTGGCGGTCTGGTTCAGTCGGGTAATGCCTCGAACAACAACGACACCACTACCACGATTGGGGTTTCGAACACGCCCGGCGTGCCGCCCGTGGTTGGGCCTGGTACTGGCACCAACCCTGGTAGCGGTAGCACTGGCGGAGTGAGCAACGGCTCGACGACCGGCGGCGGTAGTGTCCTCGGCGCTTCGACCGTTGGCGGCCTTGGTGCCGGCGCTGCGACATTGCCCGCAGTGGGCGCGTCCGTGCCTATGGACGTGTCGGCTTTGCGGGCTGCTTGGCATCCGCAAGGTGCGGCCCCGACAGCGGCATTAGCCAAAGGTTCACGTCTTTTCACCGGCGCCATGCTGCTAACAGCCACGCTTTTGAGCTTGCTCGGAGCATTGGGCAGCGCCTGGTACGCCCGGCGAAGAGAAGAGAGGGTATAGAGAGATGAAAAAGGTGAGTTTCACGGACATTAAAAAAGCCAAATGGGTACTGCCGGCGGGAGTTGTGACGTTGGGGCTGGCTTTGATGGTCAGCGGTCAGACCGGCGGCCGGGGCTCAAAGGCGGCCGTGACTGGGGCTAACTCAGCTACGGTCCAGGCCCAAACTGCCGAGTCGCCCGCACCGACCGCCGCCTCGACGGTCACGGTTAACGGCACACAGGTTCCAACCGATAGGGATGGAAGCGCCGATGTGCCGGCAGGTAACGGTAAGGCCCATGTTGAGGTGTCTGGTGGACACACTCGGATTACCACGAATGACAGTGGCACCAGCGGGGATACCTCGAACAACCAGAGCGGCAATGTTGAAATCAACATGAGCTCGCAAACCAGCGGAGGCACAAATTCAGGGGTTACCCAGGTTTATGGCTCCAGCTACAGCTCGAACAATGGTTCCTCGAGCTACAACAATACTTCGATCTTTAGTACTGGTGCCGATCACGTGAGCGTTTCGCAGTAGTGACCGGCGGGCCCTCGGGCCCGGTACTAAAGACCTACATAAACTAAACGAAAGGATCTTAACAATGATTAAGACTTCTATCCTCCGCTACGCAGCCATTGGTATGGCTACCGTAAGCATGGCCGGCTTCGCCGCCGCCAGCACCGTAACGTTCGACCACACCGGCCCCGACTCGAACCAGGAAGTTGTCCTGCACAACAGCAGCAACTTCGACAGCACCAACCTGAACGTGGCTGCCGTAGGCAACTTCACCGGCCAGGGTGCCGCTTCGGGTGATGCTTCGGCTCACCAGAACACCACCGTTGGCGGTGTAGGTTCGGGCAACGCTGCGAACGTCAGCACCACCTCGACGGTCGTCGGTGTGAACAACGGCATGGGCGCCGGCCTGTCGGCTCTCGCTGGCTGGGGTGCTGCCGACCCGACCGTGGTTACCATGAGCACCACTGGTCCTGACTCGAACAACCAAGTGCACGTCAACAACGAGCACAACGTGACAGTCACCAACGTGAACGAGGCTCAGGTGAGCAACGTTACCGTCCAGGGTGCCCAGAGCGGTAACGCTAGCGCTTCTCACAACACCACCGCCGGTGGCGTTTCTACGGGTAGTGCTGCGAACACCAGCACCACCAGCACGGTCGTCAACTTCACCAACTAGTTTGGTGATTTGACCCTGCAGGGGGTTTTGGTTCCCGCAGGGAGCGCTTAGCGCTCCCTGCCCAGCAATTATCTGACCAGCACGTTAGTAAGATCGTAAAAGGGGGAGAGGCAGTTACCCATGAGATACCGTAAATTTTTTTCAGCAACGTTAGCAGCGCTTATGATCGTGGCTCAATTGGGCTGGACGACCGCGGCTGCGGCCGAAGACGACGCGACACCGTCGCCGAGCCCGTCGGTGTCGCCAAGTCCGTCGGCCAATCCTTCGCCGTCGCCTGAGGCCTCGCCGAGCCCCAGCGCCTCGCCTGAGCCTTCGGCCTCGCCCGAGCCGAGCTCGACTCCCACGCCCACTCCGACGCCCAAGAAAAAATCTACCGACATTGGTCCGGATGGGTGCGGCGGCGTGATCCCGAGCTGGGTGTTTGATACGGTGAGCCGTGTCTGGGTGGCGGCCGATAAGAGTACCTTTAGCTGCGATAAGGCTACGGGGTATTACCTCTCGCCGCTGTATTACTTTGATAAGCACACCAGCTGGTACGAGATCGTTCCGGCGTCGGTGGCAGCCGGCAACCCAACCTATTTGACGGCCCCCAACGTGGTTCATACCGTGCTGGGTGATCTGGTTGTGGGTTCGCAGGACTACCAGACGGCCAAGGCGCTTGGGTTGCTCACGACCGGTGGCGGTGGCATTTTGCTGCCTGCGGGCGCTAGTGCTGCGGGGGCTGGTGCGGCTACCCAGGCCAGCGCGGCGGGCGGCGGCCAGAGTTGGTTTGATTTCACAAGCCTGGTGAACGTGATTAACACGCTGCAGAGCAATGCGGCTTCCGGTGACGCGTCGGCTACGAGCAATACGCAGGTGGGTAATACCTCAACCGGTGCGGCCACGGTGGTGGCCAACCTCATCAACCTGTTGGCTTCGGCTTGGTCGTGGTCGAACGGCAATTTGAGCTTCTTTATGCAGACGTTCTTTGCGCCTCACACCGGCGATATTACGCTCAACCCCACGCAGACGGTTCAGGGCGGGGGTGGCCAACTGGGCGGCACGAACGTCAATATTGACGGTACGGGTTCGGGTTCGAATAATACGGTGGACGTGAACAACCCGGGTGGGCTTAATGTTAACGCCCAGAGCTCGGGTAATATTACCAACAATGTCGATCTGAACGCGCAAAGTGGTAACGCGAATGTGTCTGGCAATACCTTGGCTGGCAATGTGGGTACGGGGAATGCGGCGGCTGAAGTGAATATTATTAACCTCATCAACTCGTTTATTAGCTCTGGGAGCTCGTTTTTCGGAGTGCTTAACATTCTTGGCAACCTCAACGGTGACATCCTGTTTCCGGATGGGTTCCTGAATGGGCTGCTGACGTCTTCAACGGTGGGCATCGGGGGTACGGGGCCAGATTCGAACAACCAGGTGAACATCAATAATGGTGGCTCGACGACCATCAATAGCACAAGCACCAATGGAGTAAACAACAATATCTCGACCACAGCCGGTACGGGTGCGGCGAACGTGGATGCCAACACGGGCGTGGGCGATGTGCAGACCGGCGCCGCTTCCACGACCCAGAGCTTGTTTAACCTGGCCAATAACACTATTTTTGGCGACAATGCAGTGCTGGTGATGGTGAACGTGTTGGGCCACTGGGTGGGCAAAATTATGACCCTGCCCGGTACGGGTAGCACCCAGACTGCGCTGCTTACCGGCAACGCCAACGTGGGGATCAACGACACCGGTGCTGGTTCGAACAACGCCGTGAACGTAAACAACGGCTCGGACGTCACGATCAACCAAAATGCTACCGGCAGCATTACCAACAACGTTAACGTGAACGCACAGAGCGGCGATGCCAATGTGGATCACAACACGGGTGTGGGCAATGTGACGACCGGTGATGCCTCGGCTAATTCGAGTGTGGCCAACTTCTTTAACGCGGTTCTCAACGTGAAGCACTGGTTTGGGGTGCTCGTGATCAACGTCTTTGGCGACTGGACCGGTGACGTCAACAACGACACGGCGGCAGGCGGATTCTCGACCGAGGCCGGCAAGGCGTCTATGAATGCAACCGCGTCGTCGTCGGCGCCCAGTACCGCTGTGCCGGCGGTGGGCCTGCTGGCGTTTGTGAAGCCACTGGTGGCGGGTAGTAGCGGCGGTGCGGTGGCTGGTGCGGCGACCCAGGTGACAGCAGGCGGCAACGGCACGGTGCTAACGGCGGCGGCGCAAACTTCGCCCAAGGCAGTGTTGGCTGAAACCAAGGCCAAAAACATGAGCTTCATGTTTATCATCTCGGCGCTCGTGATGCTGGTGGCGGGGGCGCTTGCCACCATTGATCGCAAACTTAAGCGGCGATAATTTAACCTATCTGTTGTTGAGGCCGAAAAACCGCTACAATAGGCGTACTGTATCAGGAGAAGCCAGGTGGTTTACAATCCCTATATCGCTGTTCCGCTCGCTACATGGGCGGTAGCACAGGTCGCTAAGTTTGCGATCGAGGCCATGAAGGGCCGTATCGACTTCCGGTATCTCTATGCCTCGGGCGGTATGCCGAGCGTTCATTCGGCGGTTGTGACTTCGCTTGCTACCACGTCATTTTTGGTGGATGGTGCGGGTAGTCACCTGTTTGGATTGACGGCGATTTTGGCCGTGATCGTGATGTACGATTCGTTTGGGGTACGGCGCTCCTCGGGTGAGCAGGCCATGGCGCTCAATATGCTGCTGCAAAATCTCGACCGAAACCGTTTTAAGCTCGACGAGCCGCCGCCGCGTATCCGGGAGATTTTGGGTCATCAGCCGCGCGAGGTGACGGTGGGTGCGGCCGTGGGTGTGGCATTGGCGATGTTGTTTAATTATGACCATTTGGGCAAGTTCGGGACGTTTGTGCGGGTTTTGCCGGTGCGGTACGAATTATGGGCCTATCTGGTGGTGTTTGGTGCCTTGGTGGTTGGAGGGTTGATTTTGCGCGTGGTGCTGGCACGTAAGTATCGCAAATCGACGGTTATGAAGCGTTTTCGGGCGCGGGTGTTTGTGGCGGCGCAGACGGTGGGTTGGATAGGGCTGGCGACGTGCTTGTTTGCCTATGAGCGTGCGAGCTATCTGTCGTGGCGGCTCTGGCCCCTCTTGATGATGGTGGTTGGGGTGGTGTGGGGGATTTGGTTGCTGACGGGATCGGCCAAGGAAGTGCCGGCTGGTTTGGCGGCCGAGGCCAATCACGCTCGCAAGCAGAAGTGGCTTAATTTTGGCCGTAAATCGCGCTAGTACAGCGGCTGCCGTTTTTGGGAGCGCCTCGTCCGAACATAAGCGGCGTGGGTTATACTGGTAGATACCATGGCCCATCAGTATCATTTTGAGCACCATCTGTTAGAGGCGAGGCGCAATGGCGCGCGGGTTCGGATTGCGCTCGGGGCAATTTTTGTGGCCGCCGTTGGGTTTGCCACGCCGGCTTTCTTGTCGTATGCGGCTAGTACGACGACGGCGGATTTGGACGGCGTCAAGATTTTGAACTCGGGTGGGGGGACGTATGGTGGTACTACCACGGGACCATTTAGTACTGCCACCGTGACGGTGAAGCGGGTTTCAAGTGGCGCCGCCGCCGCGAGTGCGGCTAATCCGTTTTATTTTTTGGGACGGGCGGCGATCTCGGGGGGTGAGGATTATGTGGTAAGCGTAGCGCCGGTGACGGTGGGGGGCTACACGGTGAAGGGTTCGACGGTGTGCCAGGATACGTGCGCCGGTTTTAATCCGCAGACTTCGAATCTTTTGGGTGGTTCGTCGCGCACCTTTAAGTTTTTCCCCAATCATACGTATCATATGCGGTGGATCTATCAGCCGGTGCCGCCCACGCCGACGCCCGTACCGACCGCCGCGCCGACACCAGCACCGACTGCGGCGCCGACCCCCAAGCCGGCTCCGACGCCGGTGCGCGCGACGCCCAAGCCGTCCGCGGTGCCCACGTCGGTGCCCGTGACGGGCGGGCCGGCGCCCACGCCGGCTCCGGCGACGCCGCAAGGGGCTCCGGGCAATTTCCAGGCGCTGGCCGTGGCGAGTAACGCGGTGGTCATGCTGAGCTGGGCGGCGCCAGCCGATACGGCAGCGGGGGTGTCGTATAAACTGGAGCGGTCGATTGATCGGAACACTTGGACGTCGCTGGGTGATGCGCTGGCGGGGTTGGAATATCGTGATGACAAGGTGAGCTTTGGGGTGCACTACTACTATCGTTTGAGTGCGGTGAGTGCGGCAGGGACTTCTGGTGTTGTGGCGGCTGACGTTACTACTAGTGGATTTGCGGCCAACTCGGCCAACTCGGCTGGTGGGACCTTTATGAGCGATGATCAGATCGTGGGCGTGGAGGTACCAGCGGGGGCGCTGCCGGTGGAGAATGCGGTGTGTACGGTGGTGGCGGCGACCAATAAGCTCGGGACGGCTGATCGGCCGGTGGTGGCGGGGCCATACTCGTTGGTGTGCAAAAACGCGGGGGGTGACCTGATCGTCGATTTGAGCAAGCCGGTGACGTGGAATTTTGCGCTCAAGTCTAAGCTCAAGGGATACGATCGGCCCAGCGCGGTGAGCGTGGATAGCTCCGGCGGCGAGAGTGAGGTGAAGGGCGCGGTGTACGATGCCAAGACCACGACCATGCATTTTAGCCAGACGTCTGCGACTACGATTGCGGTGCTGGCCTCGGTGCACCACGGCTTGTCGCCCAGCTTTATTGCCATCGTGGTGTTCATATTGCTGCTCATCGCTGGGGTATTCGTGCTGATTTTGCGCAAATCGCAGCGCCAGAATTACAATGATTATCTCCGCTCTAAATACTATAATTTGTAGGCGGTCTGTAATCGTTGACACTGCTCGCTTGATCTAGTAAGATGAATTGGTCTTGAAATGGTCTTGTGGATAGCAGGCTCGTAATGAGCTAGCTATTTGTTTTGACTCAGGGCCCGGTTTTTCCGGGCCGTATTTTCGGGGCAACGCAACTTGAAATCATTAATCGTGCAGTGCAATGATGTGGCCAACTTTTCCGTCAGCGGGAAGTTGGTTACCGTGCCACGGTGAAAGCCGTGAGCACATCAGTTTTCGGTAGCGCAAGCTACCAAAGAACCGAAAAATTTTTTTGAATGAGCGCCAAGCTCAAACGAACCCAAGTCTGTCGGAGCAATCCGGTAGCATATTTGGAGAGTTTGATCCTGGCTCAGGATGAACGCTGGCGGCGTGCCTAATACATGCAAGTCGAACGAAGCCTTCGGGCTTAGTGGCGGACGGGTGAGTAACACGTTGGTACCTACCCCTAAGTGGGGAATAACTGCCCGAAAGGGTGGCTAATACCGCATAATCCCGCAAGGGTAAAGCAGTAATGCGCTTAGGGAGGGGCCTGCGTCCCATTAGCTTGTTGGTAGTGTAATGGACTACCAAGGCGACGATGGGTAGCTGGATCGAGAGGTTGACCAGCCACACTGGGACTGAGATACGGCCCAGACTCCTACGGGAGGCAGCAGTAAGGAATCTTCCACAATGGACGAAAGTCTGATGGAGCAACGCCGCGTGCAGGATGACGGCCTTCGGGTTGTAAACTGCTTTTATATGGGAAGATTATGACGGTACCATATGAATAAGGACCGGCTAACTACGTGCCAGCAGCCGCGGTAATACGTAGGGTCCAAGCGTTATCCGGAATCACTGGGCGTAAAGCGTGCGTAGGTGGCGTGTTAAGTGTGATGTTAAATCGTGGGGCTCAACCCTATCGATGCATCGCATACTGGCATGCTAGAGGGAAGCAGAGGCAAGTGGAATTTGTAGTGTAGCAGTGAAATGCGTAGATATTACAAGGAACACCAATGGCGAAGGCAGCTTGCTGGGCTTCTTCTGACACTGAGGTACGAAAGCGTGGGGAGCGAACAGGATTAGATACCCTGGTAGTCCACGCCGTAAACGATGCATACTAGTCTTATGGGGTATCGACCCCCTGTGAGACGCAGCTAACGCGATAAGTATGCCGCCTGGGAAGTACGGCCGCAAGGCTAAAACTCAAAGGAATTGACGGGGACCCGCACAAGCAGAGGATGATGTGGTTTAATATGACGCTACGCGTAGAACCTTACCCAGGCTTGACATCCTAGGAATCCGCCGGAAACGGTGGAGTGCCTTCGGGAGCCTAGTGACAGGTGCTGCATGGCCGTCGTCAGCTCGTGTCGTGAGATGTTGGGTTAAGTCCCGCAACGAGCGCAACCCTTATCGTATGTTGTATTTTTCATGCGAGACTGCCCGGGCCAACCGGGAGGAAGGTGGGGATGACGTCAGGTCGGCATGGCCCTTACGCCTGGGGCTACTCACGTCATACAATGGCCAGTACAACGCGCAGCGAAACCGCGAGGTGGAGCAAATCGCATCAAAACTGGTCTCAGTTCGGATTGGAGGCTGCAACTCGCCTCCATGAAGTCGGATTTGCTAGTAAACGTGGGTCAGCACACCACGTTGAATACGTTCCCGGGTCTTGTACACACCGCCCGTCACGTCACGGAAGTCGCCAACGCCCGAAGTGCCTATTTTCTAGGCCCTAAGGCGGGGGTGGTAACTGGGATGAAGTCGTAACAAGGTATCCGTACCGGAAGGTGCGGATGGATCACCTCCTTTCTAGGGAGAAACGGCTCAGCAATGAGCCCCAGAGGCTCGACCTCTGGCCAGACTAACTGCCTCGTTTGATCTGCCTTCAGCAATGGAGGATGTGATTGCGAATTGTTAGCTGCGGTACTTCTAGGTCGGTCATTGTACTGCACGATTAAGGTTTCAAGTTGAAACAAACAGCCAGCTCGTTTTGAGCTGGCTGTTTGCGTTGACTGTATGGCTGCGGAGGCAATATTATTCTTCGCGCATGTCCTTGATGGGGTTGCGGCGGAGGTTGGCGAGGATGGGCACGATGGCGCTTGCCAGGGCGATTGTGATGATGAAGGCACAAATGATAGCCATATCGCCGAGGTTGAAGCCAATGACATGGAAGGTTTTGGTGAGGTCGCGCGTATTGAAGCTTAGGACGGCTTCGGCACTGAGGCCGGGGCTGTAGTGGGATTCGAGGTACCAGCCTACGAGGAGGCCCAAGATGAGGGCTACGCCGAATGCCAAGGAGGCTAACATGCCGGCGTACAGGAGGTAGATTTGGGCAATATCGAGGCGCTTGGCTCCGACGGCGCGGAAGACGCTCGTTTCTTTGCGGCTGTCGGCGATAACTTTGCCGATGGTGCCGACGAGAATGATGGCCGATACGAGGGCGACGATACCGATTGCGATTTGGAAAAATGTATTCAACTTTTGGCCGATTTCGTAGAGCGATGCGAGCGGATTGCCAAACGGGGTGATGAGGAACTTGTTGTCTTTGGTGCAGCTGGCGGGATTGCCGTTTTCGGGGTTGCAGTTTTTGTCGTCGATGAAGTGTTTTTGGTCGGTGCGGTTGGCGAATTCAAGATACAGATTGCGAATGCCTGCCAGCTTGTTGACGCGGTCGCTGACGATGGGCCCGAGGACGGGATTGGCAGTGGCTGCCTCGCGCGAAGTGAACCAGCCTTCGCCCAACGAGGTGGTGACGAAACCGGCTAGCAGCGCCTGGGGACCTGAGGCGCTGGCGAGTGTGCCGGGGTTGGGCAGTATGCCGACGATGCGAAACGACAAGCGCTGCGTGATCGGGGCTTCGGCGCCAAATTCGCGGGCAAATTGGTCTTCCTTGGCGGCTTGGGTGCGTTCGGCGGCGGTGCGGGTGTCGCTGGCGATGTGGGTGGGTTGGCAGGTGAGATTGGTGGGGGCGTAGATTAGCGAGGGTTTTTGATAGGTGGAGTCGGTTTTGTGCGAGACAATTTCGTTGGTTTGCTGGGTGGCTGTGCGGAGGAGGTCGAGGGCGGCCTTGTTGCGGTAGCAGACGTCGAAAACGAGATCTTTTGATCTGGTGCGAATTTCGTCGAGCCGTTGGATTTGGGCTTTGGCCGAGGCTTTGGAGGAGAGGGGCTTGATGGTGAGCAGTTTTTCGGCGCCGCCGATGGGAGCTAGAATGGGCACGGGTTTTCCGGCAGGTGCGTCGAGGCTGACGCCTGGGAGGAGGAAGGGTTTTAGTAGGTTGTTGTCGAAAGCGCTAAGTAGGTTTTGGAAGGACAGAATGGGATCTTGGCCGGCGTTAAAGCCGGGGTTTTCGGATCTTTGTTCCTGGCCGCCGGTGATAATAGAGAATCCGTATTGGTCGGGACCGATTGCTGAGAAGCCTAGCGAAGTGCTTTCGTAGGTGGCGGTGGCGTGGTATTTTTTGGCGATGCCGGCGATATTTTGCTGCATGGTGTCGGGGGTGAGTTCGAGAAAGGCTTGGCGGGCAGTGGGTTCATTGATGTTGATGCTTTTGGTTGTGCCGCTGGGGCCGCCGGGTTCACTGACGCCCTTGGCGGCGGTCTTGGGGTCGAATTCAAGGCCGAGTCGCTTGGCGGCGGCGCTTTGGGCGGCTAGGCGAATGGTGTCGAGTTGGGCGGTGCGGGCGACGTATCGGGGGTCGCTGTAGGTGTCGTAATTGAAGGGAGTAATGATATTGGTGATGAATCGGTGTAGGAGGCCGTCGCCCGAGAATGTTTCAAGACTTTGGGTAGTGCCGCGGACTACTAGAGAGCCAGCCACTAGACTGGTGAATAGGAGGCCTGCTACCAGGATGGTGACGGCTAATCGGAGGCGATGGACGCGCAATTTGGTGGTGGCCAGGACGAACGTGTCGCGGAAACCCAGCATTAGATGATCCTTCCGTCGCGCAAGGTGATGGTGCGGTCGGCGGCGCCGGCGACTTCGGGGTCGTGGGTGACGATGATGATGGTGGTGCCATAACGCTCGCGAATTTCGGAAAAGAGAGCAATGATGGCGCGAGCGTTGGCACGGTCGACATTGCCGGTGGGCTCGTCGGCTAGGATTATTTTGGGGCGATTGAGCAGGGCTCGGGCGATGGCGGCGCGCTGCATTTGGCCGCCTGAAAGCTCCTTGGGTAGGTGCTCGAGTCGGTCCGCGATGCCAACGGCCTCGGCTAATTCTTGGATGCGAGTGGCGCGATCGGTCCGCGAGAGGCGAGAGAACATACCGGGGACTTCCAGGTTGGTGCGGAGATTGAGGAATGGTTGGAGGTAGAAAAATTGGAACACAAACCCAACGGTATGATTGCGAAATTCGGACAGGCGGCGATCGTTGAGTTTGGTTAGGAGTTGATCGTCTACTTCTACGGTGCCGCTGTCGGGTTTGTCGAGGGCGCCAATGAGGTTGAGCAGGGTGCTCTTGCCGCTGCCACTCGGCCCGGTGATCGCGATGAGTTCGCCGGCGTGGATTTGCAGCGACACGTCTTGCACGGCGCCTACGCGCTCGCGGCCGAGTTTGTACCGGCGGCTGACGGCTGTGAGCTCGACGATGACGTGGCCGCTGGATTGGGGGTTGGTCGTGGTTGGCGGGCGTTGGGCTTTGAGCCTCAGCAATGCTTGTTCGATACGATCGATGTCGCCGCCAAATCCGTCCAGGACGGCCGCGAGGTGGGCGTCGAGGGTGGTGGCTGGTGGGGTTGGAGCGGTGGTTTTTGGCACGGGGTGTTTTTCGCTTGTGGTTATGATATTTGATTTATGGCTCCTTGGCCATCCGGAGCACCAGCACTGCATTAATGCTTTTGGTCTGGTGCTCCGGGGCAGAGGGTGTATGGTCTAGTTGGTCGAGATATCGACGTCGCTAGCTTTGACGTAGGCCGTACGGTGGCCGAGCTGGATTTCCAAGTAGCGCTCGGTGCCGACGATGACGGTGTGATCATCGGGGTTGAACGAAGCATCGATGTACCAGGACCAGTAGTAATCGGTGGGCACGGGGCCGGTGGTGGCGTAGGCTTGGCCGGCCGGAATGGTGTACTGGATGGGCATGATGGCCTGCACGGGTACCTGCTTGCCAGCGTAAGCGGCGGCTTCGGGATAGGCACGGCCGTAGACGGGAATGCTGGCGAGGTCGGCTCGAGGTTTGATGAGCTGGCCTCGTGTGGGCAGAGCGGCGAGTATTTGGGCGGGGTTGCGGAACCAGGCTTTTTGGCCGGCGTACCAGATGGCGGTCCAGTCGTCGTGGTGGTCGGCGAGGGCGAATTGCTGGCCGTAGGCGGCGGTGGCGGACCAATCATCGATGTGGATGGTGCCGGGACTACCGTCGGGGTGCAAGGCGGCATCGCTCAGGAGCGGCGCGGTGTCACTGGGCGCGGTGTGGAGATAGACGAAGTTGGCTGGTTGTTTGGGCAGCGGCGCGCAATTGCTGCCGTCGGGGGCGCATCCGATGGTGGGCGGTTGGTTAATGGGCCAATTGGGGGCGATGGTGACGAGCGGGCTGCCGAGAGCGGCGGTGGGTACTACGGGGATGCCAAGGAGCGCTTGGTAGTACTGCCAGTTCCAGAAGGGGCCTGGATCGTAGTGCATGCCGGCCATGAGACCAGGTATGGGTGCGGAGACATTGTCGTGGCCAACGATGTGCTGGCGGTCGAGCGGAATGTTGAAGCGGGAGGCGAGGTAACGCACCAGCAGAGCCGAGGAGCGATACATGGCCGGCGTGTATTCGGTGCCGCCCTGCGCGGCGTGACCGACATGCTCAATGCCGATGGAATGTTCATTGACATACCAATTGCCGGCGTGCCACGCGACGTTTTTGGTCTGGATCATTTGGTAGACGGTGCCGTCGGTGTCAATGACATAGTGGGCCGACCTGTATTGGGTGGGGTCTTGGAAGACGGCTAGAGTGTTGGCCAGGGAGCCTTCGGTGTCGTGGATGACCACGCTGTTGATCGCCAGGCCGACGCCGGGTTGGCTGCGGAGGCCGCCGCTGGGCCGGTTGGCGAGGTCGTAGTTGCCGTAATTGCTCGGGTCGGCCGGGTCATCTTGCTGGTAGGCGGCGGGTACGAATTTGCAGGTGAGGCCGGGTGGGCATTCGGGCCGGGGGTTGAGCAATGAGGGGGCGGTGGGGGTGATGGCTGCACTGGGCCCGGCGCCTCGTCCCGCTAGCGCGCGGAGTTGGGGCAGGGGCAGGCTGCTGGCGGCGGTTTTGCCGCTGGCCTTGAACTGGAGGCTGGTAGCGGGGGCTGGGTCGGGCGGGGGACTGGCGAATGAGATAGCGGGTGCGAGCAGTCCGCTGATGGTCAGGGTGACTGCGAGCACGAGCCGGATGTAGCTGGCTGGGGCTATGGTCATAATTATACCTCTGTGAAGCTCTATTTGGGCACTAGCCGCGAATGCTTGACGGCTTGATGACATAGGTGGTGCCGGTGGAGGCGTTTAGCCAGTCGCGCTCAAATTGGGAGCGTTGGTAGACGCGGCGGACGGAGCTGTTGGCTGGGGCTGCTGGGTCGCCTGCGATAACGTCGCCGGCGGCGGTGAAGCCGCGCACGACCATGAGGTGACCGCCGGTTTTGGCGATAGGGGCGCCGGTGAGGTCGTTGTCGGGGCTAGCGTCGGTGTTGTTCCAGGCGATGGAGACTACGATGGGCACGCCGCGCTTGATCCATGATTCGATGTCACGTAGCGACGCGTACTGGCGGACGGAGCCGTCGAGACCGTAGGACGAGGCATAGGCGGTGTTGAACGGCCAGTTGCCGGTGCCCTCATAGCCGATATCCCAGGTGTGGATGGCGGCCCAGTCGACTTGGGGGTCGGGGCGGCCGTGGGCGCCTGAGGTGGGATCGGCCGGGAGCGTGGCGAGATCGGCGGCGCTGGGGCCTTTGTGCCAATAGGCCATCACCATGGCTGTTGAGGTGGGGCTGCACCAGACCTCGCCACCACCGCCGTAAGCGGGGTATTCGCCGGCGTGGATTTCTTGCGAATATTGGGGAACGGGGAGGTCGACTGTGTGCGTCATAGTCGTGGCGCTAGTCGTGGGCGGTGCGCCGGTAAGATTGGAGGTAGTCGCGCCGATCTGGTACACCATGGGTCGCGCGGTGCCAGTGCTATGGAGTATTTCGCGCAGGCGGTAGGCGGTGGGTTGGCCGTTGTCGCCGGCTACGTACGTGTCGGTGTAGATGGTGCCGTCGGCGTCAGATTGGTCATTGATGCTGGTGCGCTGGATGGTGGAGGCGTCGGACGCCCATTGGCCCATTTGATACCATTGGCTCCAGTGGCCACCCGCCCGCACGCTTAAACGGGTTTCGATCCAGGTGCCTGTGGGAGTGGAGGCTTGCCATGAACTTACCAGATCACCGACGGCGGCGGATTCGTAGACGGGCGAGGTCCAGCTGCCGGTTTTGCTGCCGGGTCGCAAGGTGAGGCCTGGCCGGCCCTGCGAGATACTAAACTGCGCGCCGGTATCAAATTCGCCTCTGAGCAGGCTTGAGCCGTTCCAGGCATGGAACGTGACGGGTGATGTATTGGTAGCCGTGGTTGGTGCGGCTGATGCGAGCGGGACGGCCATCATGGTGGCGGCAGCAAGCATGAGGCTACTGTGTTTGAATCTTTTCATAGGACTCCTACCTTAACGTTGCTCACTATATGGAGAACAGTGCTTAGAAGCAGCTGATTTTTTGGCAGATCCGGGTGGGTTGCCTGGCGAATTATTACCAGATTTGTATCTTGATTTAGGGAGGTGTATCTGAATGCGCCCCACCCGGCCGTGCTGCGATGAGCTGGCCGGGTGGGGCTTGTCGCTGTCGGGTGCCTCAAGGGTGGCGTTGGCGCCACTGCTCGGCGGTGATGGCGTAGCGGATGAGCCGGCGCACGTCGCCGGGCGGGGACTCCAGTTCAACAAGGGGTTGGCCGTCGTAGGTGAGGCCCAGACGGCGGGCGACGGCGATGCTGGGTACGTTGTCTGGCTCGCAGAGGGCGCGGATTTCTCGGTAGCCGAGCTCGGTGAAGAGGTGTCGCATCAGCGTTTCGCCGGCGCGGGTGACGAGGCCGAAGCCCTGCCAGAGTGGCGCCAGGACGTAGCTGAATTGGGCGCGGCGGGTGTCTGGCTCGAGCCGTACGCCGAAACGGCCGACAAGCCGGCCCTGCACCCAGATGCCGTGCGTGAGGCTGGTGCCGGCTGCGAGCCGCTCGAGGACAGCCTCGATTTCAATGGCGACCTGCTGGAGCGTGCCCAGATCGGTGTTGATGTACGTGTCGTACTGAGCGAAGTACGTGCGGTGGGCCTGGATGAGTTTGAAAAACTCAGGGACATCCTCCAGCTGGATGACGCGCAGTACGGCGTTCATGCCGGGGTCGAGGGGGATCGAGCTAGGGAGAGCGCGTGCGGGCATGGCCGGTCCTCTCTGGTGGGGAACAACGAAACGATCGTCGTGCCTAGTGTGGAGGCTGGGTCATGAGACGTCAAGCGAAGCGCTATTGCGATGAGCCGCCGGGTCGAAAGAGGTTGACGAAGGGCGAAAAAATGAAGTCCATCACGTTGTGGCCGAAGCCGGTGGCCCAGATAATGCCGATCATGACGAGCAGGACGGACAGGATTTTGTAGATGCCGTAGGTGGAACCGGAGCCGGTGTAGCGCTCGAGAAAGTCGAGCGGGCCGGTGACGTTGTGGATCCAGAAGGTGAATTTGATGCCCAAAATGCCGAGGGCAACCATGCTAAGCCCGATAAGGAGGCCGGAGAGGGTAAACATAAGCATATTATAGCATTCGCGGGGTGCCTAGCGGGTGGTTTTGATTTGTGGGCATAATAGGGCTATGGAATTATTGGTTGATTTGCATGTTCACTCGCATTATTCTCGGGCGACGAGCCGCGATAGTACGCTGGAAGGGCTGTACCGGTGGGGGAAAATCAAGGGGATTTCGGTGATTGGGACCGGGGATTTTACGCACCCGGAGTGGTTTTTGGAGCTGCGCGATAAGCTGGTGCCGGCGGAGGCGGGGTTGTTTGCGTTGCGGGAGGAATTGGCCGCGCCGATAGACGCGGAATTGCCGGAGAGCGTACGCGGGAACGTAATCCGGTTTGTGCCGAGCGTGGAGATTAGCACGATTTACTCGCGGGGTGGCAAGGTGCGGAAGGTGCATCAGCTGGTGATAGTGCCGAGTTTTGAGGCGGTGGGGCGGATTAACGCGCGGCTGGAGCGGATTGGGAATTTGAAGGCGGATGGGCGGCCGATTTTGGGCTTGGATTCGCGAGAATTGTTGCGACTGGTGCTGGAGGAGGAGTCGCGGGCATTGTATGTGCCGGCGCATATCTGGACGCCGTGGTTTGCGGTGTTTGGGTCGAAGAGCGGATTTGACTCGCTGGAGGAGGCGTACGGGGAGCTGGCGGGCGAGGTGCGGGCGGTGGAGACGGGGCTTTCGAGCGATCCGAGCATGAACTGGCGGGTGGCGAATTTGGACGGGCGGGCGATTATTTCGAACTCGGACGCGCATTCGCCCGGGAAGCTGGGGCGGGAGGCGACGGTGGTGCGCTCGGAGTTGAGCTTTGAGGCCGTGATGGGGGCGATGAAGACGAATGATGAACGGCTGGTGGGCACGATTGAGTTTTTTCCCCAGGAGGGCAAGTATCACTACGATGGGCACCGGGTGTGTGGGGTGCGGTTTACGCCGGAGGAGACGCGGGCACACGGCGGGATGTGCCCGAAATGCGGGAAGCCGCTGGTGGTGGGTGTGGATTATCGAGTGGGTGAGCTGGCGGCGCCGGAGCGTCCGGAAGGGTACGAGCCGGTGGGCGCGAAGCAGGTGGAGTATATTATTCCGCTGGGGGAGGTGCTGGCGGAGTTGCGCGGGGTGAAGGGCGCGAGCGGCCGGGCGGTGGTGGAGGAATACCACCGGCTGATACGGGCGCTGGGACCGGAGTTTGGGATTTTGCGCGGGCTGCCGGTGGAGCAGATACGGGCGGTGAGCCGGCCGGTGGCGGAGGCGGTGGAGCGCATGCGCCGTCGTGATGTGTATTTGGAGCCGGGGTATGACGGCGTGTTTGGGGTGGTGAAAGTGTTTCGCGATGGGGCGGAGCGGGCGGAGACGCTGGACCAGTTGAGTTTGCTGTAGGGGGCCAGCCGATCCGGAGTGGGCCCGGATCGGCTGGCGGTAAGAGAGGCGGCGTGGTGGTGGCGTTAGCCGGCGATCGACTTGACGAAGCTGGCCAGCTCGTTGGCCGCCGTCTCGATGCCCTGGAACGCGGAGTTGATTACGCCGCCGGCGTCATTGGGCGAGCTGAGGACGAAAAACACCACGAAAGCGATACCGATCCAAGTGAGTGCTTTTTTGGCATTCACAGCCACGGTCTCCTCTGTGCGAACTGTGCTCCGAAAGGAGCCCCACTCGGGTGAGCGGGAAATACTATTGTGTTGCTTTTTTGGGATGAGCGCAAGGTTTGATCGGTGGATAGGGTGCTTGTGGGAGCGGTCGGATCTTTGTGCTGGAGATCCGACCGCTCCTGGCCGCCTAGCGGGGTTATCTTGTCAGGCGGGGTGGTTGTAGTCGGCGATTACGGCGGCGACGGGTTTGGGCTCCTTGCGTGCCGTGAAAATGCCGAAGGCGCTCGGTGGGTCGTCGGTGAGCGCGTACCAGTAGAGGGCTGTAATGTAGTTGTGCTCCGGAGTGGCGAGCAGGTTCATGGCGGCTCGTAGGATGGGGGCCTGCTTAGGGGTCTGGTCGCTGCCGATCTCGGTGATGAAGATCGGAATGTCTGCTCCACCTTGGCTTACCAGGTAGTCGCGGACGAGGTACATCTGGCCCCAGCCGTTGTTGCCGCTGCGTCCCTGGCGCGGCAGGTTCGGGGTGGTGTAGGGATGTACCGATACGGCGTCATAGGTGCCCTTGCCCCCGGCTTGGTCGACGGCTGCCAGGTACCGGTCGGGACGATTGGGGTCGTTGCTGGCTTGGGGAGGAAAATCGGCTCCGTATACGAGATAGGCGTTCCGAGCCTGCTTGCGGGCCTCCCGAAGCATGTTGGCGTAGAGCGCTGGGCCGATCTTTCGCTGCGCTTCGTTCCAGAGCTGAAGCTTGGGCGAGAAGTTCTTGTATCGTGACCACAGAGCGCCGACGAAGCGGCCGAAGTCGGCGGCGCCTTGGTTTTGGCCGGCGTGGCCTGGCTTGCCTGGAGCGCAATGCGGGTTTTTGGCGCGACGGCTGCACGCGGGATCGCCGGTTTCCCAGCTCGGCGCGTAGGCCACGAGTAGCAGGGCGCTGATGTTGTGCTCGGCCAGACCCCGCATGGCGAGGTCGAGGTCGCTCCAGTCGTAGCGGCAGCTGCTGGTCTCGATGAGGTACCACGGCACATCGAACCTGACTTCGGTGATGTGCTCGCGTGCGAGAAGATCCAGCCGCTTGGTGATTTCCTGGCTGGTCTGCTTCACGAAGTACGTGCCGATCCCGACCGTCTTGACATTGTGGCCGACGCCAGAGGGAGGTGCGGATACCTTCCATGGCGCGGCGAGGGCTGCTGGCGCCGGGCAAGCGTTGTTGTCGTCCGGCGGAATCGTGGTGGTGCTGCAGCCGGCGAGGAGGCCGGCGGCTGCCACCGTTACGGCAAGCCTTGCTTGCTAGTAGGGGGCGGGTGGACCTGGGCATTGGGCTCCCTTCGGAGCGGTTCGAGGGCGGTTCTTGGTACGCGAATAGGTGCTTCGCGTGTCCCACAAATTAGTTATAGCATGTTGAAGGTTCGGCAAATGTTAGGCCAGGGCGATGATGGCTACGCCTACTATCATGGCTGCAGCCGCGCCCTTCTCTAGCCGAGTGAGGCGCTCGTGGAACATGAATGAACCGAGCAGGGCCGAAATGAGCGCCGTGGAGTTGCTGAGGGCGGCCACGATGCCAACGTTGAAGTAGCGGACGCCGAGGGTGAAGGCGACGGTGCCGGTGCAAATTAACGCCGCGTTGAGGATTACCGGAGTCCGGAGAGCGTCGCGCAGCGGGATGGGGCGGCGCGACAGCCAGAGATGGACGCCGGCGGCTACGGTGACGCCGATTTCCACCAGCAAGGCCGATAGCCAGGGACCGAGGGTTGTGGTGACGGACACGAGAAAGAAATAGAACAGCCCCCAGCCGACGGTGGCAATGAGAGCGTAGGGGATGCCGCTGGAGCGTTGGAGCAGGTTGGATTGCCGCCAGTTTTTGAAATCCACTGAGACGGCGACATTGGCTACGATGATGACTACAATCGCCACCCATTGGAGGGTGTGAATACTGGTATGGAGAAATATGTACGCGAGCAAGACGGTGATGAGTGGCGAGGTGCCGGCAATGGGGGCGACGATGCCGAGACGGCTGATCTTGATGCCGTGAGTGAAGGCTAATACCGGGAGGTACCCGGCTACTCCGAGGGCGACGGTGGCGAGCATTACAACCCAGCTGTGAGGTTGCATAAGGCTTGGGAGAGCCGCAATCGTCAAAATTGCGACAATGGTTAAGCCGCGCAAAAACAGTGTTTGGGCGGCTCCGAGGCTCTTCGAAAGGGGTTGTGAATATGCATTGGCAAATCCGTAGGCGAGCATGGAGATGAGCCCAAGGGCTATGGAGAGGGGCAGGATCATACCGCTAGTATAGCGGATAGGCGGGCTCTAGCTGCGATCGCGTCCTCAGTTGATAATGGCATCTTTATCTATACCCAATTCGTCAGCTAGCTTCAAAAAGCTATTGTGCAAGGAATTTAACTGATTCGTTGTACTATATTTGGTAACCTTTTCCCGGTATAGCCTCCTTAGAAAAGCCTGCAGTTCCGCCGGTATTTCTTTTGGACCCGGGGCGCCACCTAAGGCGTACAAGTCACTAATGGTTTCGAGAATCTCTCGAGCCAAGCCATGAGATGGGTAGCCACCCTCAATTTTCTCGGTTTCGTGGCTCAACCCAGATACTACCTGGGCGACAGCGACAGCGCTATCATACCCAATCGCTTCCAGATGCTCGCGTACTTCCGGCTGGGCGTTCGCGTCGCCTGCTATCGAGTTGAGACAGCGTAGCTCGAGGGAGCCCGCTTCAAGGCCACCTCGCTCGATAGTTGTCTTAATTCTTTGCGCCAAGGGTAATACTATTGATTGAACAGCCTCGAATGCCTTCACTGGGCTTGCTGTTGAGCCGGGATAGTCGCTTATGAATGCGTAGGTGGCCAAATTCCCAGCCGGCGTATCGCGTCCGATGAGTTTGCCAAGGAGCTCGACATTCCCCATGGCAGCCACCGACTTGAGCCTTGTACGGATAGGGCTGTCGGGCTGCATTGCGGCATCCAATACGAATGCCTCGGCATCTATTAAATTCGCTACCGCATCAGGTTCGGACGCCTCATTATCTAGGCGTGCCTCTATGTCCCTTACTGCGGTTTGAGCCGCCCCTGCTATATCTGGATTTCCCATAATCTCAAGGCTGAATGGCTTTGAGGCCTTTGCCCACGTACTAGCCTGGTGAAGCGTGGCACCATATTCAGCTCCAGCTGTCGGCTCGCTTGCTTGATTTTGCCCAATTGCTGTTAATTGACTCATGGACCAAGACTTATAGGCATTGAAATCGGTGAATTCCACTTGCGCCGTGGGCGCTTCAGTATCCGAGTGCCTTGGTTCTCGTGGAGTCGTTTGATCTATAAAGCGCTTGTGCAGGATGGCCTCTGCATTTGCGGGTAGTTCGCCGGTCCAACGCGCGCGCATCCATTCAGAGTTGGAGAGTCCCAGTTCCCGTGCCTCACTAGCGTCAAATTCGGGTGATGGACCTATCCCTTCGGGCATGCGACATAGCTTTCATTCGTACGAGGATTATATCAGATGAGAGCCTTGTGACTGGTTAATCAAAGATTCAAATACAAGGGAAGCTTATTCGTCAAATTGACGATTAGTCCTAAGCTCATTTCCGCGTGCGGACAGTTGACCGTAGAAGGCCAACCAGGGCCGCCGCTCCCCAGAGCAAGGCGAGCCAGGGTAATTCGGCTGGTAGGTGGTTCCATTTGAAGAAGAGCCAGGGTCCGAGCGTAAAGATGATGAGGGCGGTGATTAGCCGCTTCAAGAAGACTGATCGATGAAGGAGCGTTCGCGGGTCAAGCGGCTGAGGGTGCTGGTATTCGTCAATGGTTCGGACGAGTCCGGCCGCACCTAGAAAACTTAGGCCGTAAATCCACACTGAAGAACCTCTATCGCCGGTCGGCAGGAGTGTGACTCCACTTAAATACGCTAACAGCATCACCCATCCGGTTCGATTGAACATCCGGTAGGCGGACAATATGACTTTGCGGGGAGTGGAAGAGGAGCTGCTCATAGGGGTTTGCTAATCGCGGCGCCCGTCTGTGGATCGAGTTGCCATAAATGCTTCTTTCGTGGGTCAAATAATGTCGTGTACCCTGCTTTTGACTCGGCCCTGATTGCTCTAGCCATGCCAATCCCAATAGCGATGAGCGCCAGCCCGCCGCTTATCCCGATGACTGCAAAGACTATCATGATCGGCCATCGCAGGGGGTTTCCGCCCAATATCCAGGCGGCGGCCGGAACGCCGAGTAGCTCGAGCAAGCAGATTGGCAGATCTATCATTTGATATTTCATCCATGAGAGAGCTGCGTGTCCGGAGATGAGCTGAGGAGGGCTGTCCGCGGTTAATTTACCTGCTACAAAACGATACGGGCAAGTGCAACGAGAGCAATTGCTGCCCAAAACCCATTTAAGACAACAGATTGCTTGACTCCTTTTAGCGCCGAAATTGCGATTATTCCAGCCGCTCCGGTTAGATTCAGCAACTGATAGAGTGCACTGTCTGCTGCAACTATCTTGAAACTTACCAACGCGTAAGCCAGTACAATGGCGACGGTGCCATACCAGCCAGCAAATTCGATAAGCTTCCGGTTCATGACAAAAGTATACTACGTTGGGGCAAGCAACTTAAAAACGGCTCCTGGAAGCCGTTTTTGTTGATAAATCCTTGGTGGAGCATGCCGGGCTCGAACCGGCCACCTCCTGCTTGCAAAGCAGGCGCTCTACCAAATGAGCTAATGCCCCAGGGAAACGAACTGGCGCCTAGCGCGTATTGCGGTGTCGAGTCTTGCGCTCCTCGCTCAACGTACGGCTGAGTACGTTTCACTCCGGTGCTCGCCTCTCCTTGCACTACCCACTAGGCGCCAGTTCGTAATAGGGAAAATTAAAATTGCATGGTGGGCTTGGCAGGACTCGAACCTGCGACCTCGTCATTATCAGTGACGCGCTCTAACCAGCTGAGCTACAAGCCCGCGAGGGCAATGATGGTACGATTAACTTCAATATTTAAGCATAATTTGGTGATGCGAGCAAGTGATGTGGTGGCATAAAAGTCATTGGGCGATTTTATGAACGAGAATCTGGTTCTTAGGTGATGCGGGGTTGGAATTTTTGTGAATATTGACGAAAAGGCATAACCGGCGTACGATAATATTCCAAGGACGTCAGGGGCGTCCCAGTACTCTCAAAGTCTCCCGAGAATTTCGGGACCTAGTCCGAAAGGGCGTGATTGCATGACGATGGTCGAGCCACATCGGGCCTTCGTTGGTGCAGAGTCAGTCCCGGCTCAGCCGGAAAAGGTGAGCCTGCCGGCGAACCTGTGGGCAGCCGTGTGCAGCGCACTCAATGGTCCGGCGACGGGTCGCGAGGAGCTGGCGGATCGCATCAGGCGGTTGCTCGATGACTGCTCACTGCGAAGCAGGGTAACGATGGCAGAAGCCATCATTTACCGGACGGCGCCGGGCTATCTGGATGCCAAGGACGAGCTTCGTTCCCTGCAATGCCAGCTCAGCGATCTCGAGCGGCTCCAGGGGGAGGTCATGCCGGTGGTGATCCAGCTTCTTTCGGCTGGTGTTCTGGCGCCCGGTTCCCGGGGTATCGAGAAAGGCCCCGCGTGGCCTACGCCTTTACCTCCCGTCTGACGTTTGTCTCCATTGCTTCGGTACCGCCTGGTGTGGCGGCGGGCAGGAACACTGTCCGCCGCCAGGGGTTGGGCGGCAAGTCCGCGTCTGATGTCTGCCTGCCCATTTGGTTTAACCAAGTGGGCGTGTTTCGTTTTTGGGGTGGGATTGAAAGGGGTCCGGCCGTCATGACGACGGCCGGACCGGACGGACGGGTCAGGGCTGAGCTGGGTGCAGCAGGTATCGGCGTAGCATGAGGACGCCGAGGCCGGCCAGGACGAGGTAGGCCACACCGGAAACGCACAGGGCGCCGAGTAACGAGCGGTCGGCGATGATTCCGAGTGGCCAGACGAGGGCGGCGTAGACGAGATTTTCGCCCATGGTGCGCACGGACGAAAACGTGGCCAGCCGGTCGGGTCGGACGAGGCGCCGGATGCGGTCGGCGTTGAGCGGGTACTGAGCGGCCCGGACGTAGTAAAACGCCAGGATTAGCGCAATGGTGAGTGGTGACGGGGCGAGCACCGACAGGAGCGCGTAGGTGGCGGTGGTGATGACCACGAGATCTCGGCAATCGCGCCATAGCCCCGGCTTGGCGGGGCTTGTGAGCTGGTCGCGCCGGCGCCGGCGTTCGGCCAGACGCCGAGAGGGTTCGAGTGATGCCAGGAGCCCCGCCCATAGCAGACCCGACCACACCGCGCCGATGTGGGCTGCCCCGAAGTATGGCTGAGTGAGCCACACCATGGTGTGGGTGGCGCTGCCGATGGCCATGGCAAACCACAATTGCCACCAGAGTGCGCGGTTGTTCCAGCATTCGGCGAGGGTGGCGCGCAGGTCGCTCCAGCCGGCTGTCGACCTACGGGCCCGAGGCGGTTCTTCGTGTAGCCGGAAGGCCTCGGCGGTCAACCAGGCATATACGAGAACCTGCAGGACCATGGGTGTGCGCAGGTCGGCATGGACGAAGTACACGAGGCCAAAGGCGGTGAGGGCACCGATGGCTTCCACGCCGCCCTCGATGCCCATCAAAGTGCTTTGATAACGGTGATAGGCGTCCTCGGCTTGAGCGGCATGGCCGGAGGCTTCGAGGCTGTCGTTGGCCAGCGAGTCGTCGGCGCCGCTGATGAAGGCGGCTCCGATGGCAATGAGGATCTGGGCCGCCACGAAGACCGCGAAGCCGCCGCCGGCGGCATAGAGCACGAATCCCATGAGGCAGCTCAGGCCGCCGATGATGATGCTGCGTTGCCGGCCGAAGGTGTCGGCGAAGTAGCCGGTGGGAACGAGCGTGAGCGCGGCCGCGAGCCCGGCGATGGCTTGGAGGGCCGTGATTTGGCTGAGGCTGAGCTGATTTTGCCTGAGCCACGGGACGGCGTAGCCAACGAACGGGCTGACGGAGTTCAGGCCGCGGATCTTTTGGAGCAGGCGGAGGTTGCGGACATGTGGATTCAACGGGCACCAGGCCTTCGAAGGCGGGTTCGAACTTCGGGACCGGGCTACTATAATATGCCTTAGACATTTTTGGAATGCTTGCGCGGTCGGAGCGGAGGAGGGACAATTTGGGCTAGAAGGAGCCACGCCATGAAGATTACGAAATTGGGTCACGCTTGTTTAGTGGTGGAAGAAGGGGAGGCCCAGATTTTGATCGACCCGGGGGCATACTCGCAGGGATTCGAAGGCCTGCGTGAGCTTGATGCGGTGCTTGTAACGCATCAGCATGCGGATCATGTGACGCCGGAAGCGTTGGCTAAGATTCGGCAAAATAATCCGGGGATCGCGGTGTACGCGGATGAGGGGACGGTGGAGGTAATGGCCGGCCGCGGAGATGTGGACGTGAAGCCGGTGCACGCCGGGGAAGAATTTGACGTGGCGGGCGTGAAGGTGAAGGTGTTTGGGAGCGACCATGCGGTGATCCACCCGACGATTCCGGGAATTGAGAATGTGGGCTATATGATAGCGGCGCGGTTTTTCTACCCGGGTGACAATTTTACTCAGCCCGGAGACCCGGTGGAGGTGTTGGCGCTGCCGTTTGGGGCGCCCTGGCTGAAGGTGAGTGAGGTTATTGACTACGTGATGGCGGTGAAGCCGCTGGTGGCGATTCCGGTGCACGACGCGGTGCTGGCGATACCGCAGATGAATGTGGCGATTGTGAAGCGGTTTACGGACCCGGCGAGCATCGAGCTGCGGGTGGTGGAGAACGGGACGACGACCGAGGTTTAAGCCGCCGCCGGTTTGATGTTGGCGTTTTGATTGAAGAGGTTCTCGGGATCGTACGCGGCTTTGACGGTGGCCAGGCGAGCGTAGGTGGCGGGCGGATAGGCGGCGGCTACGCTGGCGGTGTCGACTGCGGTTTGGAAATTAATGTAGGCGCCGTGGGCGAAGGGCTGTAGGGGGAGCCAGGCGGCTTGGCTGATACGTCGGGCCTCGGCGTCGGTGGTGGCGGTGGGTACGAGTGACGCTGCCATGATGAATGCCTCGTACTCGCGATGGGCAAAGGCTGTGGCTTCGGGGCTGACCCGGGCAACGGCGCCATCGAGGCTGCGGATTTGCACAATGGGGGTGCCCGGCTTGCCGTAGGCGGCGGCGATGACTGCTATGACATCGTCGCTGAGGGTTTTGATGAAGCCGTCTTGGGTGGTAGCTCTGAAATCCGCCGACGGCGGCTTGGCGTCCTCGAGCATCTCGTGATACGGCTTCTTTTGGATGGTTTGGTGCTGGAGCGTGCCAAGTTCGAGGAGGGGCTTGATGGCGTGGTTGGCCCCAGCTTCGTCTTCACCGCCGTAGCAGATGCCGAGCATGATCTGGGGTGGCATTTGGGGGCCGAAGCCGGGCATGATGGTGAGGGTGGAATTGAGCTCTTCGGGGGCGATGCGCAGGTAGGCGGCCCAGCCTTGCAATACTTGTTTCATTTCGGCGACGGGGTAGGTGGCCAGGCCGCCGACGATGGTGATGAGTGGGTGGGCGCGGAAGTCGAACGACGTGACGACGCCAAAATTGCCGCCACCGCCGCGGATGGCCCAAAACAAATCGGGGTACTCGGTGGCGCTGACGCGCAAGCTGCGGCCGTCGGCGGTGACGATTTGGGCGGCTTCGAGGCTGTCGATGGCCAGGCCGTATTTGCGGACTAGCCAGCCGATGCCGCCGCCGAGCGTGAGGCCCCCGACGCCGACGGAATTGGTGTCGCCGGACGAGAGGCCGAGGCCGCGAGTGCCGAGCTCGGCGGCTACCGCGCCCCATTTGGCGCCGCCGCCGATGCGGACTAGGTGTTGTCGCGGATCGAGGATTTCTATTTGGCTGAGCGGCGAGAGGTCGATGACGAGGCCGCCGTTGTTGGTGGAGAGTCCGCTGAAGCTGTGGCCGCCGCAGCGCACAGATAAGGTGAGGGTGTGGTCGCGGGCAAATTTAATAGCGCTAGCGACATCTTCATCGCTGGCACATTGGACAATAACGGCTGGGCTGCCGGTGTGATTGAAGCCGCGACGCAGCTGGGCGTATTGGGGGGAGGTGGGCAGGACAACCTGGCCTTTGATACGGTCTTTCAATGGAGCTAGTGTTTGTTCGTTCATGATGTGGTTCGCCTTACGTTCGTATTTGGTTTGATTTTAGCAGTTTTGAGATTGATTTTGGGGTGGACAATAATGGCTTGGGTTGGCCCGCCCTCGCTGGTGTGCGAGGGACGGGCCGGCCGCACTGCGGCCACAGGTTCGTGGCTGCAGTGCGGGGTGCCACCTACGCGTAGGTGGCGGTGATGGTGCCCGTGCCGGGGGCGACGAGGGCGACCGAGGTGCCGTCGATGGTCTGGACCGAGAACGGCAGCGTGGTGGTGCCACGCTTGATGCCGGTGAGGGTCTTGGTGCCGTACTTCACCGGGAGTGTCATCAGCAGGTTGGTCGCGGAGTTCGCGACCGCGAAGCTGATGGTGGAAGCGGCGTACGTGGGGTTGGCCACGCCCGTCGCCGCCCGGGCCGTCATGAAGGCCTGGGCCTGAGCCGCGGAGATCACCGGGATGTCGGCAGCGGCTGCCGTTGCCCACACGTTGTTGTACAACGTGGTGGACTCGGGCCAGCCGTCCTCGTGGGCCAGGGCGGTGAAGTACCCGCGGAAGCCCAGCGGACCGGTGGCGTTTGCCACCAGATCGTCGAGCTTGTCGATCTGTCCGGTGTTCTCGTCCGTGACCTGGGTCAGGAACTGATTCACCCCGGACAGCACACCGTTCGCATCGGTGTATTGCATCGGGATCGCCGAACTGCCGAGGTTGCACGGTCCGGTGGTCGGGATGTACTCCGCCGGCCAGCACGAGGTGCTGGTGTCGGCGGTGAGCCCGCTCGCTCGCTCCGCCTGGGCGGCGGTGTTGTACGAGTCGGTGCCCGGCCATGCGTAGCAGTGGGTTCGGGTCGAGGTGGGCGGGTGGGCCCCCGTGGTGAGGGGGTACTGGGCCGTCAGCCCGGCCATGGTGGCGGTCACGAGCGACGTGGCGTCGGCCAGGCTGGTGGCCTGGGCGCAGTTGCCGCTGCTCGTGGCGATGTGGGGACCGATCTCGGCCCCGTTGTCGGTCGCGGTCTTGAGGGCCGCGTCGGTGATGCTGGTGTTCGGGTAGAGGTAGGTCGTGTCGCGAGCACACGTCCAGGCCGCTACCGTGCAGCCGGCTGGGCTGTGGTTGGCGACGAGGTCGTTGTATCGTATCGGCCCGCCGGAGTGGTTATCGGCGGTGAGGATGACCGCGGCGTCGATGCGGCCGCCCGCGTGCCCGGTAGTGCCGGGATACGACGGGAACAGCCACTTGCTCGGCGCCGGGAACTTCCCGGTCTGCTGGATCTGGTTGCCCAGGAGCCGCAGCTGCAGATCGGCCTGGGGTACCGCGACCTTGTTGGGGTTGAGGTAGTCCTGGAACCGGTCGACGAGCCGCGGGACGACCGTGGCGGTGTTGAGCTGCGAGACGCCGGTGGCGCCCACCAGGGCTGGATTGCCGAAGCGGGTGTAGGCCACGGACTTGCTGAGGTCGAACAACCAGGCCGAAGCGAGGCTGGCGCCCGTTCCCACCGGCCTCGCTGTAACCGCGGGGAAGGTGGTGGGGGTGCTGGCGTCGCTCCAGATGGTGGCGACGGCGCGCGTTCCCGAAAGGAGCGCGTGCTTGTCGGCCACGCCGTGGTACTGCAACGGCTGGGGGTCGTTGCCGAGACCGGGCGCTTGGGTGGTGTCGATGCCCACGTACGCGTCGGGCAGGATGCCCGTGCGCGGGCCGAGCCCCAACAGGGTGTTGAGGTTCTCCTTCGGCCTCATCGCGATGAAGTGGTTGCCGGACGTTCCGGTCAGCCAGTTGTTCACCAACGTGATCTGCGCGCTCGTGAGGAGCACGCCGTCACCCAGAACCACGGTGTGGTACGGGGTGAGCACGCTGGCGGTCGTGAGGTTGGCGGCGTCGGTGCGCGTGCAGGTGTAGCCCTGGGTGGGCAACAGTGCGTCGCAGACGTCGTCGGTCCACGCGTTGGTGGGGTCGGTCAGCACGAGCACCGAGCCCGCGCCCACTGTGCCGGTCCGCGGGGCGGGCTGGGTGGTGGACTGCGTGCCGGTGGTGCTGAACGTGACGTCGACGCCGTAGTCGCCATCGGCGGTACCCTTGAGGGGCACCGTGGCGGCGGCCGCGTAGGTGTAGACGCCGTTGTTGCCGGCCGGTGCCGACAGCGGCGGGTTGGACATGCCGCTGCCGAGGTCGGCCGCGTAGGCGTAGTTGCCGCCTGCCGACCAGTTGCTCACGATGTACGTGACGCCGGCCTCGATCGGCACCGGGTTGGTCAGGACCAAGTCCTGCCAGCCGGAGGCGGTTTCGACGTAGGTGCCCGATGCCAGCAACGAGTGCTGAACATTGGTAGCCCACAGCGAGCCGATGTGCACACCGGTGTTGCCGGCGCCCTTGTAGAAGCGCAGGCCGGTGATGTACCCGGAGGTACTGCTGGTGAACTTCATGCCGGTGGCCACGGCGCTGGCGTCGTGGACGTTCGGCGTGGTGGGCAGCCAGGCGTCGGCGTGCACGTGCGTGCCCGACGGGGGTGGCGGCGGCGGAGCTGAGGCGCCCGGCGTGTAGACCGGGTCGACCCAGTAGTTGCTGCCGCTGGTGGTGTTGGCCGGGAACGCGCTGGTGGCGCCGCTGACGGTGGGGTACTTGTAGAGCCCGTTTCCGCCGACGGTGCCGCTGGCTGGTTCGGTCAGATCGCCGGCCGCGCTGGTCTTGGCGCTGTTGAGGTTGCCAGGATTGCTGGGACCATCATAGGCGTATTGACCATGCGGGGCGAGGTACGACACCACGTAAGTGGTGCCGGCCGTGACGTTGACGGGCGCCAGGGCGCCGCCGGGGGTGGTGAAGTTGACGGTCTGCCAGCCGGTGCTGGCGAGTCCCGTCACGCTGCCGGTGGCGAGGAGGGTTCCGCTGCTCGTCCACAGGTGGACGTAGTAGGTCCCCGTCGCGTCGGCGAGGTGGTAGAAGTGGCCACCGTCGAAGGTTCCGGTGGTGGCCGGGACGACCTTGGCCCCCACCTCCACAGCGGCGGTGTCGGGCAGGTAGCCGGCCGTGGTGGGGACGTTGGCGGCGGTGTAGATGGTCTCGGTCGTGGCCGCGTGCGCAGCCGGGATGGACAGCCCCAGAGTGCCAAGTGCGAGAACTAACAACGCCGCAAAGCGTCGCCCCGCACGAGCCCCCCTGGAGGACCGTCGTGTTGACGAGTTCGTCGTCATGGACAGGCCTTCCTTTGTCAAGGTGGAAACGCGCCGTCGGGTTGACGGCACTACTGCAATTATGACCTTTTTGTTGAATTTGGTCAAATTTTGTGAAATTTGCTCTTGATTTATCGATAAACACCCCATTTGTGGTTGTTTGCAAAAACCCCTTGACCAGCCTCGTTGCATCTGATAATCTGATTGAGTTACTTCGAGGGCTCATATGAGTAGACAGTTAGGTTTAAGCGGAGAAACCCACTAGAACTATCAACTGTCTTTTATCATGTGGGCTCCGCAGAATCGCAAGGGTTTCGCGGAGTAGTTTTTTTGAAAACCGAAGATGAATGGGTAAGGTCGAGCGTCGCAAGACGTGAGATCATACAAACAATTTCACCATTTTCGAAACCACCGCCGAGGTGGCTAGAAATGGCGACTAGCAGCTGCAAACTGCTAGTCAAACATGGTTCCGTGGTAGTTCCTTAAGCTATCATGGGCCAACGTAAGAAAGTTACTTAAGGGCACATGACGGATGCCTTGACGTAAAGTACCGATGAAGGACGTAGAAGGCTGCGATAAGCCTCGGGGAGCTGTCAATCAAGCTTTGATCCGGGGATTTCCGAATGGGGCAACCCAGCCGTGGTTATACGCGGTTACCATTACCTGAATCTATAGGGTAGTAGGAGGGTACGCTGTGAACTGAAACATCTAAGTAGCAGCAGGAATAGAGAGAAACCTCAATTCCCTGAGTAGCGGCGAGCGAAATGGGAAGAGCCAAAACTTATTTAACTTTCGCAAGTTTACTTGCGAATAAGCTGACAGGCGAATGTTAAATAGGGGTTGTGAGATTACAGATGACCAATAAGGAGCGTTTTAGGTTTACCTAGAGCGGTCCTTATTGCGACGGAGGCGCTGTCTACGCGCCGGTAAGGTTAGAAAGTTAAAGGTTAGTGGAACAAGCCGGAATGCTTGGCCAAAGAGGGTGAAAGCCCCGTACGCGAAAATCTTTAGCCCTTATATCTGTTTTCTCGAGTAAGCCGGGACACGTGAAACCCTGGCCGAATCCGGAAGGACCACCTTCCAAGGCTAAATATACTTTACGATCGATAGCGAACAAGTACCGTGAGGGAAAGGCGAAAAGAACCCCGGAAGGGGAGTGAAATAGAACCTGAAATCATGTGCCTACAATGAGTCGGAGCTGCGCTCTTCACTGAAAGTGAGAGTGGCATGTTCGCAGACAGCCGCACGAGTCCTACCAAGTTCCAGGTAGGTGCGTGGCGGCAGCTACAATATCTGCGCAATATGCTGCGCTCGTCGTTAGTGATGAGCGTGGTGACGGCGTGCTTTTTGTAGAACGATCCAGCGAGTTAATTTTGTGTGCGTTAGGTTAAGTCAAATGACGGAGCCGTAGTGAAAGCGAGCCTTAATAGGGCGACATAGTACATAGGATTAGACCCGAAACCGGGTGACCTAACCATGGGCAGGTTGAAGCGTAGGTAAAACTACGTGGAGGACCGAACCAGGGAGTGTTGCAAAACTCTTGGATGACCTGTGGTTAGCGGAGAAATTCCAATCGAACTCGGAGATAGCTGGTTCTCCTCGAAATAGCTTTAGGGCTAGCGTCTATAACTACCTCCTGGGGGTAGAGCTCTGTTTAGGTAATGGTCGGCAACGATACTGATCCTTGGCAAACTGCGAATACCGGGAGAGATTACATAGGCAGTCAGAACGGCGGGGCTAAGCTCGTCGCTCAAAAGGGAAACAGCCCAGATCGCCATCTAAGGCCCCCAAGTCTACGCTAAGTGGGAAACGATGTGGAGACGCATAAACAACCAGGATGTTGGCTTAGAAGCAGCCATGCATTTAAAGAGTGCGTAACAGCTCACTGGTCAATTGTGATTCTGCGCGGAAAATATACCGGGGCTAAGCGTAGCGCCGAAGATGCGAATGTGCACCGCAAGGTGTACGTGGTAGAGGAGCGTTCCTCGGGCAGTGAAGTCAGCTTGGAAAGGCTGGTGGAGCGCGGGGAAGTGAGAATGCTGGAATAAGTAACTTTAAGCAGGGTGAGAATCCCTGCCACCGTAAGAGCAAGGTTTCCTGGGCCACGATTATCGTCCCAGGGTTAGTCGGGCCTAAGCCGAGGCGAATAGCGTAGGCGATGGACAACGGGTTGATATTCCCGTACCGGCGATGTTGTTCCTCCACATGACGCGGCATGGTAATCAGAGCGGATTTTCGGCTATATCCGTCTAAGCAGGTAGTCTGTAGCAATACAGGTGAGACGCGAATGAAAGCCCCTTACAGGGTGATTCTGGTGAGCCAAGCTGACAGGAAAAGTAGTGGAGTTAATAGGCATAGCCGCCCGTACCGCAAACCGACTCCGGTGCTCGGGTCGAGTAGACCAAGGTGTACGAGAGAACCCTCGTTAAGGAACTCGGCAATACAGCGACCGTAACTTCGGGATAAGGTCTGCCTCCTTCGGGAGGCCGCAGCAAAAGAGCCCATGCAACTGTTTATCAAAAACACAGGTCTGTGCTAAATCGAAAGATGATGTATACGGACTGACGCCTGCCCGGTGCTGGAAGGTTAAGTGGAGAGGTGCAAGCTTTGAAATGAAGCCCCAGTAAACGGCGGCAGTAACTATAACTGTCCTAAGGTAGCGAAATTCCTTGTCGGGTAAGTTCCGACCCGCACGAATGGCGTAATGATATGGGCACTGTCTCAACGAGGGACTCGGTGAAATTGCAATAGCGGTAAAGATGCCGTTTACCCGCACCAAGACGGAAAGACCCCATGGAGCTTTACTACAACTTGGCATTGGGCCAGGTTGAAGCTTGTGTAGTATAGGTGGGAGGCTTTGAAGCCAGAGCGCTAGCTCTGGTGGAGCCGCAATGTGAAATACCACCCTTGCTTCAATTTTGTCCTAACCAGTACCGCAATTTGCGCGGGAGGCTGGCAAGACAAATGCGAATGCTAGTAAAAGCGAAATATGGATGATCTTTTATCTATAACGAGAACTAACGTTCTCATGTTTTACAAGCAACTACTTGTCTTGTTGGACTTCCTCACGCACAAATTCCGGTACTGGAACAGTGTCTGGTGGGTAGTTTAACTGGGGCGGTTGCCTCCCAAAGAGTAACGGAGGCGTTCAAAGGTTGGCTAGGTACGGATGGAAATCGTATCGATAGTGCAAACGCATAAGCCAGCTTGACTGTGAGGCCTACAAGCCGAGCAGGTACGAAAGTAGGAGTTAGTGATCCGCTGCAAATCTAGAATGTGGAATCTGCAGCGCTCAACGGATAAAAGCTACCCTGGGGATAACAGGCTTATAGCGCCCAATAGTTCACATAGACGGCGCTGTTTGGCACCTCGATGTCGGCTCGTCCCATCCTGGGGGGGAAGCACCTCCCAAGGGTTTGGCTGTTCGCCAATTAAAGGGGTACGCGAGCTGGGTTCAGAACGTCGTGAGACAGTTCGGTCCCTATCTGGTGTGGGCGTAAGGAAATTTGAGAGGATTGGCTCCTAGTACGAGAGGACCGGAGTGAACGAACCTCTGGTGTATCGATTGTTCTGCCAAGGGCATTGTCGAGTAGCTAAGTTCGGTCAAGATAAGCGCTGAAAGCATATAAGCGCGAAACTTACCTCAAGATGAGATTTCCCCATTAGACCCCAGAAAGACTATCTGGTTGATAGGCACTAGGTGTACGCGTAGCAATACGTTTAGCCGAGGTGTACTAATCGGTCGATTGACTTTTTTACACTTTCTCTTTAGCCTTACGCAATTCTGGCTAACGAGAGAGTAAATGTTTGACTAGCAGTTTGTAGCCTCTAGTAGGCAAAATCCATTCATCTTCGACACATCTGGCGCTCCCGTAAGAGCGCCGATCCGGCATCCAGTGCACGCCTATGGCCTCGCACGTATGCCAGACCGGTGCTTTTAGCGCGGGGGATACACTGGTTCCCATCTCGAACACCAAAGTTAAGACCCGCTGCGGCGATGATACTCCTCTGGGGGAAAGTAGCACGGTGCCGGATTATCACAAAACTCTGCGAAAGCGGAGTTTTGTGCGTTTTGATCAGCCATTCCCTTGGATGGCTTTTGGTGTTTGGAGCTTTTGGTGTTGCAGTGGGGAAATTATGGTACCATAAGAATAATTATGTTGAGTCCAGCCCCATTATCTTAAGGGAGCCCGCTACATATGAATCGCCAGGTTTCGCAACTCATAAAACCTCTTCGCGGGTTGTCGCGTGTTCGGATGTCGGTGTTTGCTGGACTTACGGCCGTGGTGGGGATTGTGGTGGTCGTAGCGATATTCGCGGCCGGCACGTTTAGTGCCTTCGAGCCCGAGAACGGGACCTTGAGTGGCGGGGCGACGGTGGTGACGGCGTCGGGAGCGTCGGGCGGGCACGCAGTGCAGTTTGGAGTGGGTGCTACGCCGACTCCCACTCCCACCCCAACGCCCGCTCCCACTCCCACGGCCACACCGGTGGGGGGTGGTCCCACGGGTTGGCCGAACGCTTCCAATGTGGGGCTGCTCGTGAGCACCACGAGGACTATGGGCGGCGTCGGTATTGATGATCCGTCGTGGTTTTCGAGCAACGGTTTCTCCGGCGCCGGTACCCAGGCCAATCCCTACCTAGTCGACCGCGTTACCTTTACGAGCAAAGTTACGTTGGGATGTGGCTGCGGCGGCTCGGCGCTTGGGGGCAAGTATGTGAAGTTTACGAACAGCCGTTTTTACGGTGATGGCAGTAATCCCACGCCCGACGACAGCCGCGTATTGTTTATCCAAGACGATGGGCCATTCGTGACCGTCCAAGACTCAACGCTGGGGCCGAACACGCCGATTTTGGCCTCAGGCGGCACGGCTTATGGCTCAGACAAGGCTATTTTGAGCTACGTGCCGTTTACCGCTGTGCGCAACAATATCTACGGCGCCAACGTGCTGATTGGGTTTGAGATTGAATCCAATGAGGGTACGACTTTGATCCAAGATAATTTCCTGCACGATATCTGGTCTTGCTGCAGTGATCATACCGATATTTTGAACGGAAACTTCCGGGCTAGCCACATCAATATTCAGCACAATTACCTTGATGGTATCCGGGTGGGGAATAGCTATGTAGTAAACGGCATCGGTATTTACAATGACAATGGCGGCTGCGAGGGTTGTGCCACGATTACTGACTGGACGATCAATAATAACTACTTCGATCGCTCGCAGACGATGATTTTGGCCACGAACAGTACGACTAAGTTCACAAACCCGTTTGTGGTGACGAATAACACGTTTATTGCCAACCATGCCACCTCGGTGTTTGTGGGCCGTACGCCGAGCGTGCAGAGTGGGAATGTGAACCAAAATGGCAGTGCTTTAAGCCTGTAATTAATTGTTAGGAGACGCTGAGTCCGTATGAGATTTATCAAGAACCGCCAGAATTTTTCCCGCCGCCGGTTGACGATTTATATGGGTGCTTTGACTATCACGGGGATCGTGGTGGTGGTAGCGATCTTTGCGGCGGGGACGTTTAGCGCCTTTGAGCCCGAGAACGGCACGCTCAGCGGCAGCGCTGCGGTGGTGACGGCGTCGGGGGCCTCGGGTGGTCAGGCGGTGCAATTTGGGTCGGGGGCGACTGGTGGCGGTGGCGCGCCGGGGGTGGCGGTGGCGAGCTTCTCGCCGAATTATTGGGCGCAGTGGAGCCATGGGCCGAGCACGGACCCGAATTGGTTTCCGATCGGCGTGTTTGATAATGATCCGTATTGGAACGACGATGATGTGAAGGCGGCCAACATTAATACATACGTGGGGCTGTACGATTTTGGCGGTCAGTATTCGCACTATGTGACGCAGGGTTTGGTGCCGCACAATAGCTATGCGTTTGCGGGTGAGGGCTCGGATGCGGTTAACATTATGAACGACGCGACGGGTGGCGCGCATATTCAGGGCTACCAGCCGGCGGATGAAGCGGAGATGAAAGGTTATGATCCGGCTGATATTCAGGGTTGGGTGAACGACATTCGGGTGCATGATACCAGCCGGCCGGTGTTTGTGGGCTACGGCAAGGGATTGTCGCTGCCGCAGCCGCAGGCCAACATATGGCTCAATGGGCACCAGCCGTCGGAATATTGTGCGGTGCCGGATGTGGTGGCGGCGGACTTTTATGGTCCGCAGGACCCGCAAAACTTTGGTTATGCGAACGCGTACAATGGGCCGACTGGCCAGTTTGTGTACGGCAAGACCATTGACCTGATGCGGGCGGCGTGCGGGCCGGCTAAGCCGGTGTGGCACTATGTGGAGGCCGAGAAGGTGAACGCTCCGAGCGATCAGGGTGGGAATTTGCCAGCGCCGACGCCGTTGCAGATCCAGCAGAATGCGTGGCTGGGGATCATTCACGGGGCGAATGGGCTGATCTACTTCTGCCACGACTTTGGCAACCAGAGCGCAGGAGATTGGGATACGAAGTGCCTGCACGATCCACCGCGCACCGCGGCGATCACGCAGATGAACACCTGGCTGAAATCGTATGCGGCGGTGCTCAACAGTCCCACGCGCGGCAATGCGGTGACGGTGAGTGGTAATACCACCAAGGTCACGACGCTGGTGAAGTATTTGAACGGGTTTGCGTACATCTTTGCGATCGCCGACGGCGACGAGACGCACGTGAATAGTGGCTCGACCAGTGCGACCTTCACGGTGGACAAGCTCACCAATGCGACGGTGCAGCTGCCGAACGAGAGTCGCACGCTCACCGCTACGGGCGGGAAGTTTACGGACACCTTTACGCCTTTCCAGTGGCATGTCTATAAAATCGCAATGTAGAGCCGCTCCTTGGCGTAGGTGAGAGAAAATTTTTATGGCTTGGTGAAGGACGTTTTTCGGCCCTGATAATGGTTGTGTTTAAGGCTTGATACGGAGTAAAATAGGCGTAACCAGTAAGTGGTGAGATGGATCCAGAAGAAAGACCAAATATGTCAGCGCCGGTTTCGCCCGTTGTTGGCCAAAGTGAATTGAAACCACCGCGTCGCAATTATCCCTGGCGTGGATTGGTAGTTGTGGTGGTGATTTTGGTGCTGCTGAGCGCGGTCGGGTACGCGATGGTGAACATCATCGGCAACCAGCCGGGAGGCGTGCAGGCGACGCCCACACCTTCGCCGCAACCGGGGGTGACGGCGGCTGAGAAGGCGGCGTTGGGTGACAAAAACACGCTGGGTCCCACGCAGATTGATGCGAGCGGTCTGACAGCGCTGCAGGCCGACATTGGGACCTTGCTGGCCAAGGCGATTCAGGTGACGGGTGACGTGCAAGTGCAGGTGAACCTGGCGGTGGGCGGCAACGGTACTTTTGGGGGCAACGTGCAGGCGGCGAATTTTGTGGGCAATGGCTCGCAGCTGACGAATGTGAATGCGGCATTGCTCAATGGCCAGCCGGGATCGTACTACGCGGGGCTAGCGGCCGCGGCGGGCAATCCGAATGCGGCGCTGCGCAACGCCGCCAATACGTTTACCGCGGCGAATACGTTTACGGGGACGGTGGATGCTGCGGGTGGACTGTCGGCGGCGAATGTGACGGTGACGGGTAGTTCGAATTTGGGCGCCACCACGATCGCGAGCCTGACGCTGGGCACCGCCTTGCCAGTGCCTCAAGGCGGTACGGGCCTGACGAACGTGCCGGCCGGCGGGGTGTTGTACGGTCAGGGCGCGGGCGCGCTGGGCGTGGCGACTTCGGGCGGGGCGGGATTGTGCTTGATTTCGACCGTGGGCGGCGCCACGTGGGGGGCTTGCGCGGGCGGCGGTGCGGCGGTGGCCTCGCTCGACGGCCTCACGGGTGCACTGACGCTGGCGAATTCGAGCGGCGTGGGGACGACGGTGACGATCGACGACGCCACCACCGGTGCCAAGGGCATCGCGAGCTTTAATGCGGCCAACTTCAGCGTGGCGAGCGGCGTGGTGAACACGATTCAGAATATTTCGGTATCAAGCAGTCCGACGTTTGCGGCGTTGTCGTTGACGAGTGCGCTGAATGTGTCCAACGGCGGCACGGGATTGAACACTTTGACGCTTGGTGGCGTGCTGGTGGGCAATGGTGCCGGCGCGGTGAACCCGGTGGTGGCTGGGGGTGCTGGGCTGTGCTTGATCTCGAACGTGGGTGCACCGAGCTTCCAAGCTTGCCCGGGCGGCGGCGCGGTGACGAGCGTGAACGGCCAATCGGGAGCGGTGACGGTGGCCAACGCGAGCGGCGCCGGCGGAACGGTGACGATCAACGATGCGACGACGGCGGCGAAGGGCATCGCGAGCTTCAGCGCCACGAACTTTTCGGCTGCTGCAGGGGCGGTAAACACTATTCAGAATATCAATACGGGAGCGAGTCCGACGTTTGCGGGGATAAATACGAATGCGATCACGCCATCGTCGGCGCTGACGGTAGGCTCGACCACCCAATCGCTGACGCTGCAGGGCTCGAACACGACGATTACGGAAACGAATGGCGCCAATGTGGCGCAGCTGACGTTTGCGGCGCCCACGGCCAACGTGACCTACCAGCTGCAGACGGCGGCGGCCGGTACCTACGACGTGTGTACCACGGCCGGCAACTGCGTGGGCGTGGGTGGCAGCGTGTCGACGTCGGGCGGCTCGGCCAATGTGATTCCCAAGTACACCTCGACTACGGCGATTGGACCGTCATTGCTCACCGACAACGGCACGTTGGTGACGGTGGGTGGCAATTTGTCGGTGACGGGCACCGTGACGCTGAGTGCGGCCTTGCCGGTGGGCCAGGGCGGCACGGGAGCGCTGAGTCTGACGGCCAACGGTGTGCTGCTTGGTAACGGCACGAGCCCGATCTCGGCGATTACGGGTTCGGCCGGGGATTGTTTGGTGGCTACGGCCGGGGCGCCAGTGTTCCAGGCTTGCCCGGGTGGCGGGAGCGCGGTGACGAGCGTGAATAGCCAAACCGGCGCGGTCACGATCGCCAACGCGAGCGGGGCGGGCGGTACGGTGACGATTGATAACGCCACTACCGCAGCCAAGGGTATCGCCAGCTTCAACCCTACCAACTTCACGGTGACGAGCGGGGCGGTGAATACGATTCAGAATATTAATACTACGGCGGCGCCGACCTTTGGGCAGCTGACGCTGACATCGAGCCAGGCGGCGGCTGCGATGCTCGTGATTAATAATACGAACGTTGGTGCGAGTGGTAATTTGATCGACGCGCAGCTGGGCGGCAGCAGCAAATTCAGTGTGAACCCGGCGGGGAATTTGACGGCGGCGGGAACGATTACTTCGGGGGTGATTAACGGGCAGACGATTAGTTCGGCCGCTAACTTCACGGGCAGCGTGGGGGTGGGTACGACACTGGGGGTTTCGGGGCTGGCGACGCTATCGGGCGGCGCGACGGTGACGGGTACGCTCACGGCCAACACGATCACGCCGAGCGCGGCGTTTACGGCCGGCGCGACGGGGCAGCAATTTACGCTGCAGGGCAACGCGTCGAGCACGATTACGGCGACCAACGCGGGCAACACCACGGCGGTGCAGTTTCAGACACCCACGGCCAACGTGAACTATCGGTTCTTGACGGCGGCGGCCGGTACCTACGACGTGTGTACCACGGCTGGCAATTGCTCGGGCGTGGGCGGCGGCGTGACGAGCCCGGGCGGTACTACCAATAAGCTGGCGAAGTTTACGGCTGGTACGACGATTGCCGACTCAAGTATTTCGGACACGGGCAGCAGTGTGACGCTCACTCCGGGATCGAACGGCACGGCAGTGTTTCAGGTGCAGAATGCGGCGGGGCGGAGTTTGCTCAACGTAGACACCTCGGGTAGTCTCGTGACGCTGGGCAACATTACCTCGACGCTGGGCCAGGGGGTGGCGGGGAGCTTGGTGTTTGCCGACGGCACCAACGACAACTTTGGTCTAACGATCAACACGGCTACGCTCACGGGCAGTCACACGATCACGCTGCCGAATGCGAGCGGGACGTTCGCGGTGTCGGCTGCGGGCCCGCTCAATCTGAGCGCGGCGGGTAATTTGACCTGCCCGACGTGTTTGACGAGCGGCGGCGGGGGCGGTGGTGTGGCGGCGGTGGACAGCGTGGACGGCCTGACGGGTGCGCTGACGCTGGCGAATTCGAGCGGCGTGGGCACCACGATTACGATCGATAATGCTACCACCGCGGCTAAAGGCATCGCGAGCTTTAACGCTACCAACTTCACGGTGACGAGCGGGGCGGTGAACGCGGTGCAGAACATCAACTCAACGGCAGCGCCGACATTTGGGCAGCTGACGCTGACGTCGAGCCAGGCCTCGAACGCGATGCTCGTGATTAACAATACGAATGTGGGGGCGTCGGGAAACTTGATCGACGCGCAGCTCAATGGGAGCAGTAAATTCAGTGTGAATCCGGCGGGCAATTTGACCACGGCCGGCACTATTACCTCGGGGCTCATCAATGGGCAGACGATTTCGTCGAGCGCCAACTTCACGGGAACGCTGGCGGCGACGGGGCTGGCGAGCCTCAACGGCGGCGCGAACGTGACGGGCACGCTGGGCGCCAACACGATTACGCCGTCGGCGGCGCTGACGATTGGCGCGACGGGCCAGCAATTTACGATGCAGGGCAATGCCAGCTCGGCGATTACCGCGACCAATGGCGGCAACACGACGACGGTGAACTTCCAGACGCCTACGGCGGCGGTGAGCTACCGGTTTGCGACCGCGGCGGCGGGTAGCTACGACGTGTGTACGACCGCGGGCAACTGTACTGGTGTGGGGTCGGTAACGAGTGTGAACGGCCAGACCGGCGTGGTAACGATCGCCAACGCTTCGGGTGCGGGTGGTACGGTGACGATTGACAACGCCACGACCGCCGCCAAGGGTATCGCTAGTTTCAACGCCACGAACTTAACCGTGACGAGCGGGGCGGTAAATACGATCCAGGATATTGCTACGACCGCGACGCCCACTTTTAACTCGCTGACGTTGCAAAATACGGCGGGGCTGACGCTGGGGGTGTCGTCGAGCGTGCAGGGGAGCCTGAAGTTTTTCGATGGTTCGTCGAGCTCGCAGCTGACGGTGAACGCGACGTCGGTGGGCGCCAACCGGACGGTGTCGCTCAATGCTGGTTCGCTGAGCGCCAACCGGGCATACACGCTACCGGATGCTACCGGCACGCTGTGTTTGCAGAGTTCGGCTAGCTGTGGGTTTGCGCCGGCCTCGGGTTCGGCCAATTACATTCAAAACCAAGCCGGCAGCGACCAATCGGCCGATTTCCGGATAACGGGCACTGGCCGCGCCAATACTTCGATCGTGACACCGCTGCTGGATACGGCCAGCGCCGTGGCGCTTAATGTGGGTGCGACGTCTACGGTGATTAACCTCAACCAGAACGTGAGTGCCAGCGGCACCTTGGCCGTCACGGGCAACACGACGCTCACGGGCGATATTGCGGTCAACGGCGGCGATATCACCTCGAGCGGCGCGCTCAACGTGACGCCGGGCGGAACACTGACGGTGGGAGCGACGGCGCAAACGTTGACGCTTCAGGGTAGTGCTTCAACCAAATTGACGGCGACTAATGCCGGCAGCACCACGTCGTTGATTTTCCAGACGCCGACGGCCAATGTGAACTACCGTCTTTTGACGGCTGCTGCCGGGACCTACGATATTTGTACCTCGGCTAATAACTGTGCCGGGGCTAGCACTACCCTGCAAAATGCCTACGACAACTCATCGAGCCCGGCTGACATTACCTTGGCAAACGGTAAAAACCTCACCGTTACGGCGGCCGATACGGCTACTGATCCTAGCATGTTGATCAATTTGCAGTGTGTGACCTCGTGCTCGACGAACGGTCGATTTGCGATTCAGAGTACGGGTACGGACGTGTTTAAGATTAGTCCGAATGGAGGGGCGGCCTTGTTCCAGAACAAATCTGACTCGACGGCGGCTTTCGAGATTCAGAATGCGGCGGGTACTACGACGCTCCTATCGGCCAACACTACGAACGGCCGGCTGGCTATCGGTACCTCCACCTCCGGCGCTGGAGCGCTGCTGACGGTGGGGGGCGCGATTGATCTGAGCGGTAGCCAGACGACCACCTTTACGACGCCGGGGAGCGCTAACGTGGCGACCAAAATTAACATTCCGGTGTACTCGGTGGGTGGCGGTAGCCAGGTGATCGCGCTGGGGCTGGCTTCGGGCTCGGCCGGCTCAGCGCGCGGTATTTTGGTGGCCGACGCGAGGACTTCTACTCACCAGTCGTCGATTTCGGTGTTGTCGGTGGATGAATCGGATGTCTTTGGTATCGGCTGGGATGGGGGGAGTGGTACGGGCTTCCTGAAGACCGAAGCCGGCAGCATCGGCATTCGCGAGGGCAATAAAGATATCGCCCAGTTCCTCAACAATTACAATGTGGGAATTGGTGCTACGGGCGGTAGTATTTCGGCACGGCTGACGGTGGCTGACGGCAATCCGCCGCCATTGACCAGCGGCAATGGGGCGGCGGCGAATGAAATTATGAAAGTGAACGGCGGCAAGGGCGGCACCACGAGCGGCACCACAGGCCAGACCGGCGGCGTCGGGGGCATCATTGAGCTCTTTGCTGGGGACGGCGGCGATGCGCCGGCGGGTTCGGCTAATGGCAATGGCGGTTCGGTGGCAATTCAGGGTGGCGCTCCGGGCAGTGGTTTGGGGACTGCGGCCAACTTCGGTAATGTGTATCTGGCTCCGAGCGGCGGTAAGGTGGGTATTGCCATGAGCACGGCCAGTACGCCGGCGGCCGATCTGTCGTTTGGCCGCGGCGCTACGCGCAGCATCGCGGTGGAGGCGGCGCTGTCGGGCAATAATGGTGACGGCTTAACGATTCAGGCGGGTTCGGGAACGGGCACCAACAAAAACGGCGGCGACCTTTTGCTGCAGGGTGGCAACCGGACCGGCACGGGGACGCCTGGCAATGTGATTGTAAAGCCGCAGACCAATAGCATTACGGCCTTCCAGGTCCAAAGTGCTTCGGCCACCCCCGTCCTCGACGTTGATACCACCAACGGGCGCGTGGGTATTGGCAACGCCGCGCCGACGCATGCCCTGGATGTGACCGGAGCCGGTTTCTTTAAGTTTACCGGTGACGCGCTGGAAGTGCAGGATGGCGGGGGCCTGTCGGAATTCCTGGTGGATACTTCTAACGATCGGGTCTACATCGGTAATCGTACCCCTGACACGGTGGGTGCCCTCCTGATAACGGATAGTAAAACCAGCGCCGGTGATCCTGCGGGCGTCAACGGGGGTATGTATTACAACTCAAATAGTGGTAAGTTCCGCTGCTATGAAGCCAATGCCTGGAAGGATTGTCTCAATGGCTTTAATACGGTCACGAAGCTTACCGACCAGGCGGCTACGCAAAGCTCTACGACGATGCAAGATGATAGTGTCTTAACCTTCCCGGTGAGCACTAGCAGCCCGTATACCTTTACGGCTTGGATACCGGTGGATGACTCTAATGCTAGCGCCGATCTTAAATACACCTTTACGACGCCGGCCGGCGCGACGCTGAATATTATGTCTACGCGCTATGCCTCGGCTACTACCAACACTATTTGCAACATCACGGCTTCGGCTACGGCTTGCAGTGAAACTGGGGTAAACATTACGAATATGTTTGTCAAAGTCGAAGGCTACGTGGCGACGGCGGGTACAGCCGGCAATGTGACGTTCCAGTTTGCTCAGGATACCTCTACCGCGGCGTCGTTCCCGGTGGTAAAAGCGGGAGCGACGCTGAGCTGGCACGCCAACTAGAGGCTAGGTTTGTCTTAGGATTTTTTGAGGCCCATTATGATGAGCTTCATATCATTTTCGCTTAGGCTGGACGAGCTGGGCGATACGATTACCCAGCTTTCTCCGGCCACGAGGCTGCCGAAGACCGTTTGCCGGGCTTTTCCGATGGCGGCTTGTCCGTTGGAAGTGATAAATTGCGTGGCGTCCGATAGCCCTTGCTTGTAAAACGTATCGTAATCGAAGGTGGGGGGTCGGCGCTGCACGGTGAACGAAATGTGATCGGCGTGGGGGCCGTTGGCAGAGAAAACTACAATGCCATGTTGGGAGTCAAACGAGGTTTTGTCGATCGAGAATCCTTGGGGTAAGGCGGTGGGGTAAAATAGCTGAAAGCTCACACTCTCGCTGATGTTGGTTGGAATCATTGACGGGGGGTGGAGAGCACGCCAGGCCCCCACAGCGGCGAGACCGGTGCCGCCGCCGATGAGGATGGTGATGATCAAAAACCTCCACCAAGGCCCTGGCCGGGTGTCGCGGGGTAGTCTCATATGCTCAATCTAGAGCATCGGGTGGGCGCCCGCAAGGGCTGTGAGTGGTTCGGATTGCCGGTGTGAAAACAAAATCCTTGCATTTCGCGGGCAGGCCACCTATCGTGGAGCTTAAGTATTATAAAAAGCGAATAATCTAGATTATGGGTGAGTTTTGAGTAAGACGACAAAAGTGCTGAGACAAGCCAGGCCGTTTAATGTGGCGCTGGCTGGTTTGGTGACGGTGGCGGTAGTGGCAGTTGGTTTTTATGTGGTGGCGACGCGGGCGGCGAGCGGGGCGGCAACGCTGTCGGTGGTGCCGTCGGGGGCGATCGTGAATAACGGCACGGTTTTTACGGTGAACGTGCGAGAAAATAGTGGAGCGGCCACGGTTAACGCCGTGCAGGCTAATCTGACCTATCCGACGGCCGGGCTTGAGCTGGTGAGCATCGATGCCTCGGGCTCGGCGTTTCCGCTCGAGGCTCAATCGACCGGCGGGAGCGGCAGCATCACGCTGGCGCGAGCGACCAACGGTGGTCAGCCGCCGGTGTCGGGTGATCAGCTGGTGGCGACCTTGACCTTCAAGAGCCTCATGACGACCGGCTCGGCGGCGCTGACGTTTGTGGCGGGCTCGGCGGTGGTGTCGAGTGTTGACAGTACCGCGTTGACGCTGACGACGGTGAACGGTACGTACGTGCCCGACACGACGGCACCGACGATTCCGGCGGGTTTGCAGGTGACGGGTAAAACTGGTACGAGTATTGCTACGAGCTGGAACGCGGCTACCGACAACCTGGCAGTGGTGGCCTACAACCTCTATCGCGACAATGTGAAGATTGCCTCTCCCGCTACGACGAGCTTCAACGATACCGGCCTCGTGATGGGAACCACGCACACCTACGCGGTGACGGCGGTGGACGCGGCGGGCAATGAATCGGCGAAGTCGAGCACGGTGAGCGCCACCACGCCCGACACGACGGCGCCCTCGGTGCCCACGGGCCTCTCGGCCTCGCCGCTGGCGTATGATCAGGTGCGGCTGACGTGGACGGCCTCCACCGATGCCGGTGGTTCGGGGCTGGCGGGGTACAAGATCTATCGCAACGGTGGCGCTACCTCGGTGGGCGCGGCGGTCACGACGACCTTTACGGATACGGGACTCAATGGCAGCACACAGTATAGCTACACAATTACGGCCTACGACGGTGCGGGTAACGAGAGCGCCAAGACTACGGCCGTGAACGCGACGACGCCGGCGCAGCCAGACACTACGCCCCCGACCACGCCGACCAACTTCCGCACCACGGCCACCACGCTGAGCTCGATTAACCTGGCCTGGACGGCCTCGACGGATGCGGTAGGCGTGACGGGTTATCAGATTAGCCGCGATGGGGTGGTGGTAGCTTCGCCTACCGGCACGACCTTCTCGGACACCGGTCTGACCTACGGTACGACCTACGCGTACACGGTGAAGGCCAAAGACGCGGCTGGCAACCTGTCGGCGGCGGCTACCTTGAGCGCCTCGACCTTGCCACTGAAGGTAGGTGATATCAATCTCGACAATCAGGTGAACGTATTCGACCTCAGTATTTTGCTGAGCCACTGGAATATGACGGGGGTGTCGGGTGACTTAAACCACGACAACCAGATCAACATTTTCGACCTCTCGCTGTTGTTATCAAATTGGGGAAAGTAGACTTGTGGTCTTCGGAGAGATAAAAAGGCCTTGTAAACATAACTACTTTGTAGTTTGATTGGAGTACGTGATGATGTTATCAAACCTCTCTAGCTTGCGTCGCCGGATCACAACTGTGATTGCGGGTCTTGTGTTGGCCGTGACGGGGGCGGTCTGGAGCCCGGTGGGCAATACGGTGGAAGCGGCCTGTACGGCGTTGCCGACCGATAAGGGTACGGTAACGATGACCGTGGCGGTGCCCTCGACTGGCACGTATCGGGTGTGGTCGCGGATATTTGCGCAAAATACCACCGACAACTCGTTTTTGATGCAGGCCGATCAAACCTACTGCAACATTTCGGTCGGTGGCGGATCGGCGATCGCGCCGAGCACCTGGACATGGGTGGATTATCAAAACGGAAGCACGAGCACTAAGGTAACCATGGACCTGACGACTGGCAACCATACCTTTGTGCTGGCGGGGCAAGATCCGAGTGTGATGGTTGACCGCGTGATTTTGACCACCGACACGTCGTGTACTCCCACGGGAACGGGCGACAATTGCGCTACGCTGCCGGCGACGGCGACGCTCACGGGGGCTTCGGACGGCCAAACCCTGACGGGTGGAGTGCCGGTGGGGGCGACGGTGGCCAACGCCAGCGGAGTGACCAAGGTGGACTTCTACATCGACAATACGCTCTTTAACAGCGATACCATCTCACCGTATTGCATGACGGGCACCGGGGCGAGCTGTGGTAATGTTGATACAACCCAGATCTCGAATGGCGCACACGTTTTGAAAGTTACTGTGACCTATGCGGGCGGCACGCTGAATGCTACGGCCAACGTGACGATATCGAACACGAATCCAACCACCAAGCCGGGTGACGTGAACCACGACAACTCGGTGAATATCTTCGACCTGTCGATCTTGCTCGGTAAATGGAGTACGACTGACGCGAATGCCGACTTAAACCACAGTGGTAATGTAGATGTATTCGACCTGAGTATCTTGCTATCACACTGGGGATCATAAAAGATGAGGAGTACCCTGATGACCAACCGATCTTCTGAATCTTTACTGCAGGCGCCGAGCCGGGTGAGCAAGGCTTTCGCGACCCTGCTGATGGCCGTAGTGGTAGTGACGGGCTTTTATGTGGTGGCGCAGACGCGGGCCGATAGCCATCAGTTGTATCTGAGCCCGGCCAACGGAACGGTGCTTCAGGATAATACCGTGGACGTGGCGGTGCGGATGGATTCGGGCACTGACCCTGTGAATGCCGTACAGGCAAATTTGACGTATGATCCAGCAAAATTTCAGTTTATGAGCATTAGCTCGGCCGGTACGGCTTTCCCGCTGGAGGCCCAGAGCACGGGCGGTGGTGGCACGGTGACGATTGCGCGGGCCACGAACGGGGGCGGCTCGCCGGCAGTGGGAGACCAGCTGGTGGCGACGGTGACCTTTAAGGCCCTTGCGAGTTCAGGCACAGCCGACGTGGTGATTGCGAGTGGTTCGGCGGTGGTGCGAAGTACTGATAACGCCGATATTTTGCAGTCGAGCGGCGACGCCAGCTTTACCTTGGCCGCCGGACCGACGCCGACGCCCACACCAACCCCGACTCCTACGCCGACGGCGACGCCCACGCCCACCCCGGGTGCGACGCCTACACCCACCCCAACCCCGACGCCGACCCCTACACCCACGCCGGCTCCTGGCGCCGCCAACCTGTACCTGAGCCCCTCGAGCGGTACGGTGGGTGTGGGTGCTGATCTGGTCTTCGATATTCGGGAAGACTCGGGAGCGACCGACGTGAACGCGGTCCAGGCGAACTTCGATTACAATACTGCGTACTTTGAATTTGTATCGATCACGGCCGATAAGAGTGATTTTGGCTTGCAGGCGGCGGAATCTGGCGACAACGGCCAGATTCGGGTGGCTCGGGGCACGAATGCGGGTAGTCCGGCGGTGTCTGGCGCGCGCGTGGTGGCAACGGTGACGCTCAGGCCACTCATGCCGGGTACGTGGAGCGTGACGCCGGCGGGTGGTTCGGCGGTGGTGCGAGCATCTGACGCGGTTAATATTCTCACCGGCGCTACCGGCGGCAGCTTCACGGTTAGCGGCATGCCAGGTGGTGTGACGGCGACCCCGGCGCCGGCGACCCCGGCGCCCGTTCCGGTATCGGTGACGGGTAGCAAGAAGCCGATTCCGGTGGCCAAGACGATCACTGTGAAGACGCCGGCGTTGCCGCAGACTACCGCCGTTAGCTATGAGGTAGACGGCGAGAATGCCAATAGTACGATTGACACCACGAAGCTCGATGACGGGACTCACACTATTACGGCGACGGCGAAGGATGCCAACGGCAATACGTCGCAGGTGCAGCAAAAGGTGGCGGTGCAAAATCATGGCACGCAATTTACCGGCGTGTTGGCGGCAGCTGGCAAGGCGGCGCCGTGGGCGGGACTCGGCTTGCTCGTGATCGTGGGTGGAATCGTGGGATACTCGGTGTATCACCGTCGTCGGATGAGTTCGATGCTGGGACGGGGCACGTCGGCAGCGCCTACCACCGAGGCTTTGGGCGGCAACGTCTACTTGCCAGAAGATGATACCAAGAAGTAGCCATCTGGTTGCGCCGGCCCGAATGATGCGGATGGTGGTGTGGGCCCTTGGTGTTGGGGTGGGCCTCGTGGCGGCTAGTTGGGCGATGGGTCTCGGCCCGCGTGCGGCCGAGGCGGCGTGTTCGCCGCTGCCGTCGGGCAAGGGCACTGTGAGCATGTCGATCGTGACGGCGACGGCGGCGAGCTACCGGGTGTGGGTACGGGTGCTGGCGCCGACGACGGCGGCCAAAAGTTTTTATGTACAGATTGCGGATGGGAGTTTGTGCCAGGCTACTATGGGTGGCGCGGCGCTTCCGGCCAACACCTGGACCTGGGTGGATTACCAGGGCGGTGCAGTGGCCAACAAGGTGAACGTGACGCTGTCGGTGGCTAGTCACGCCGTGGTTTTGGCCGGCGTAGATGACGGTCTGCAGGTGGATAAAGTGCTCTTGCTGTCGGATGCGGCTTGCGTGCCGGCGGGCGATGGCACCAACTGCATGCAAGAGAGTTCACCTACGCCCGTCTCGGGTGGTAGCAGTGGGACGCCGTCGCCATCGGCATCACCGGTGAGCAATAAGATTTCGATCGCGATTCCGGCTGGCATTATGCATGCAACCTGCCGTATTGATGGCAAGCTTGTGGATTGTGCGGCGGTAGACACCACGAAGCTCAGTGACGGTACTCATACGGTAGAAATTGTGGGGACGGATGCGAATGGTAAGCCGGTGACCAAAACGACCACCATTCAGGTCAAAAATCATCGCGCGGGGTGGTTCGGGTGGCCGCTGGCTGTGGCGCTGGCGACGGCGGGGCTAGCGGGTGTAGGCGGCGGGTTGTTGTATCTGAACCGCCGGGTGGGTTGGCCGAGTCGGTTATGGCAGGCAGCGGAGCCGGTAGAGCGCGACAGCGGCGGCTGAGGCGACATTTAGCGACTCTTTTTGGCCGAGCATGGGTATTTCGAGTATGGTGGAGGCTTGAGCAAGCAGTTCGCGGCTGAGGCCTTCGACCTCGTTGCCCACTACTAGGGCGAGGCGGCGGCTGGAGGGCACGAAGCTAAAGAGGTTCAGCGACGTCTCAGCTTGTTCGAGCATGATGATGGTGAAGCCGTTATGCTTGGCTTCGGAAATGGCAGTGAGCGTATCGGGACGGTGCCGGACCGGTATGGTGAGCTCGGCGCCCAGAGCGGTCTTGGCAATGGCCCGGGTGTTGCTTGCTATGACATGAGGTGGCCGCGAGTCGCCGGTGGCTTGGCGGGGGTAAGGGGTGTATCCGCAGGCGTAGACGCATTCTACGGCGGTGGCGTCGGCGGTGCGCAGGATTGCCCCGACATTGCCGGCCCCGCGGAGATCGCTCAAGATGAGCTGTAGGGTAAAATCGTTCATTGTTCCTAAGTGTACCAGCTTCCTAACTATTGACAGCATAAGCCCTTTGTGCTAGAGTACGTATCGCTAGTAGTTATTTAAGCTATTCTACCAAGACAGTTATGCCAGTATGCAGGCTTTTTGGCGGATAGGCTAAAGTAGTTACCGAGCGAATTTGAGAGAATTCGAAAACTAATGAGAGGAGAGTAGCCATGGCAGGTACCCAGAGTGGTGGCCGCAAAGCCGCCGCGACCAACAAACAGCGCTACGGTCTCAACTTTTACGAGCAGATTGGCCGCAAAGGCGGTAAAATTTCTCGCGGAGGAGGCTTTGCGACCAACCGCAGTCTCGCCGTAGAGGCTGGTCGTAAAGGCGGTAAGGCTTCGCGCCGTACCAAGACCAACGCCGATATCGCCGCGTAACTTTTGCGCAATGACCAAAGAGGACCCTTCGGGGTCTTTTTTGGTGTGCGGTGATGGTGCGCTTTCAAGAAATGGCCTGATACTTATCGTGAAATTACCTCCCATTTGGGTAGTACCCCAAAAGGAGGTAAAATGGCGCTATGAATACGCCAGATTTGCCGAGGCCAATGAATCCGGCTGAGTTTTATGCGCTGTTGGCGCTGAGTCGTGGCGATACGTATGGGTATGCGCTGAAGGCGATTATGCGAAATGATTCTTTGGGGGGTGTGGTGGTAGGAGATAACAAAATTTATCGCTTGTTGGAGCGATTAGTGGACGAAGCCTGGGTGGATGAAGCAGGTTCGCAGCCGGCGGGGCCGTCGGGCAAGCCGCGTCGGCATTATGCGATTACGGTGCATGGACAATTGCGGTTGAAGGAGGAATTGCAGCGGCTGGAACATGCTGCCAGGATTGGTCGAGCGGCTGGGCTGATGGATGACTCGACGCCGCTGGATATTCAGCGATTGTTGCTAGAAGCGGCTCGTTAGCTAGTTTTGGCGGTTTCGGTGAGGCTGGCGAAGCGCGACGTGATGGTGCGTTTGACGCGGCGGTCTTTGCGCCAGTTGACGACCCATTTGGCTCCGCAGGCGAAGCAGCCGTAGGAATCGCGGCCGCGCTGGAGGCTGAAATTTTTGCAATCGGGGCAGGTAGCGCGCTTGGTGAGCCAGTCGTCGTAGGAGGAGATGGTGGAGGCGATGTGGGCTTCGTTGATTTTGACGCCGAAACGTGGGGCGAGGTCGCGCGCGATGTCCCAGGCCTCCATTTCCATGCGCAGGAGTTCCATGTCGTATTTATAAATGCGGTGGCCGAGGCGGGCGTGGCCGAGCTCGTGAAGCAGGGCGAGACGGCCGTTGTTGGTGTCGATGCGGCGGGTGTCGATGGTGATGGTGCGCGAGGCGGGGGACCACATGAAGTATCTTCCCGGAACAAAGGTCTGATCCGTAAAATTCTTCAGAAACTCCATGCTCACCCTCCGTTTTCGATCTAGTAATCACTATAGAGCGTGGGGGATTGGAGTGTCGAGCATAAGTATTATGCGGTCTGCAACAATGCGAGTAGGTTTTTGTTGACAATAGTGCGTAAGTGTGTTAAATTAGAGACATCGATCATGAGGGTGATGAGCGGTGTTGGGGCCTTGGCCCGTCCGTGAAGCGAGTGCTCACCTCCTTGCCATCTGGACTGTGGACAATGCCCCTACAGCGCGACGTATCGAAATTATTCGCTCGCGCAAAATATACAAGAAGATAGCCCGGTGTTGCTTGGGTCTCGGCCCCTCCAAGGTGTCCATTCCTCGGCAACGCTGGGCTATCTTTGTGTTGGCGCAGGACTTGATTTTCTTGCTTATGCTTGCCTAACAGGGGCTTGTGGGTTACAACAAGTGATAAGGTTTAAGGAGTGCGCGAAAGTATGAATCGCGATTCGGTGAAGACGGTGTTGGGGCTTGTAATTATTGGTGGCATTGTGGTCGCCACGTTTTTGTATGGTAATGCGCAGCGCCAGGCTCAGCTGACGCACGATCAAGAGGTGAAGAAGCAGCAGGAGGCGAAGGTGGCCAAGGCTAGCCCGAGCGCTAGCGCGAGTGCTTCGCCGACAGCTACCAGCACGGCGACAGCGACGCCGACTCCAACGCAGGCTGCCACCAATACGGCGCCGGTGACGAGCCCGGGCGCCAGCTCGATCCAGGGCAGCCCGCAGACCGGCGGGAGCGTGGCGGCGGCCGAGGCCACGCCGACGACGGTGCCGGTGACGGGCGGCTCCGGCACGGCTAGCCCATTGCCGGACACGGGCCCTGAGGCGGCGGGTGCACTGGGAATTGGTTCGATTGCGGCCATGGTGATCGCGGTACGGCGCTCGAAGGCGGCTATGCTCAAGGCGGCGCGCAAGCACCAGTAGCGTAGTTTGGGCCAGCGCCTTCTGCCGATCCGTAGGACCAGCAGAAGGCGTGGGGTTGCTCGGCGGCTTATCCCATTGGCTTGAAGCCGGGTGGATTTGAACAGCTCACGGTTCCTTCCCCGCTTTGGGAGTCGAGGAGCAGTGGGTTTCTGGAGTCCCAGAGGGCGCACACGAGTGGTGCTAGATAGTCTCCTGGCTCGGTAGGAGACGTAAACTTGAACTGTAGGGACGAGCCCTCGTATGGTAGGACGTAAAACCACATTCGGAATCCTTGAGGCTGTTTGACGACGACGCCGACCCTACGAGGGGCTATCCGATATTGTCGCCCATACTCGTCGTGGGCGAGCATATATGCCCGACCGATGTCTACCTGAGACTGGCGGTATGACACGACGAATCTCAGTATCCGCCGTTCATTATCATTATCGACAATGATGTTCCGGAGCACCTGAGGCACTGGTGCAGCCGGCCCCATTGCCTGAAGCGGCTGATAGTCTTCGGAGCCAGGAGTGGTGCCCCTCACGCTGACGAGTACAGCTACGACTGCTAATACAACAGCCAGTACGGGGCCCGTCGCATTCCTGCGCCTAGCCTGGGGGCGCCTAGTCTCGAGCATTTTCACTCCGTCCGTCGAGCAGGCTTGGCCCATGGGTCCATGGGCCACAGGAATATATTATCGGTTTTTCAAACAGATGGGAGGGTGGCTTTACCCAAGGGTGATTTTAGGGTAGAATTGAGGGTAATCACTCCTGACCTGGCCAAGGCAGAGTGAAATCTTTTTTTGGAAGGAGAAGTACGCACCATTTTGGTCTTGCCCCGGAACGGCAGGCGGTGCGGAAACGACATCTATGGCACAAACGACTGAAATGACAATGGAGCAATTGCTCGCGGAGGCTCCGGTGGCCGGTATGGCGGCGGGAGACGTCGTCGAGGGAACGGTCATCGCGGCCGAGAAGCACGAAGTGTGGCTCGATCTGGGCGCGCGGGGCACTGGCCTCGTGGTAGGCCGCGAGATTGAGCATTCGCAGGACATTAAGCCCGGTGATGTTATCTCGGCTTCGGTGCTTGACCCCGAGGACGACCGCGGTTACGCGATCTTGAGCCTCAAGAAGGTGGCGAAGGAGAAGGGCTGGGAAAGCCTGGAAGAGCGCTTTAATAAGGGCGAAGTGTTTGGCGTAACGGCGTTTGACGCCAACAAGGGCGGTCTGCTCATCGAGGTAGACGGCATCCGCGGCTTCTTGCCGGTATCGCAACTTTCGGCCGAGAATTATCCCCGCGTGAGCGGTGCTGATAAGGACGAAATTTTGCATCGCCTCAACTCGCTCGTGGGCAAGCAGCTCGAAGTGCGGGTGCTCGACCTCAACCGCCGCGACAACAAGCTGATTCTTAGCGAGAAGGCGGCCAAGCGTGAGGACACGGAGAGTAAAGTCTCTAAGATGAAGGTTGGTGACGTGGTAGAAGGTATGGCGACCGGCGTGGTCGACTTTGGTATCTTCGTGAACGTCAACGGCGTAGAGGGCCTGGTGCACATCTCCGAGATTGCCTGGGACCGCGTCGACAACCCCGCCAGCTACGTGAAGGTGGGCGACAAAGTCTCGGCCAAAATTATCTCGATCGACCGTGACAAGTTGAGCCTGAGCATGAAGCAGCTCATTCCTGATCCGTGGATCAAGGACGCTGCCAAGTACCAGGTGGGCGATGAAGTGGAAGGCAAGATTACCCGCATCACGCCCTTTGGCGCTTTCGTGCAGGTGACGCCGGCCATTGAGGCGCTGGTGCACATTAGCGAGCTGAGTGATACGCACGTTGAAGATCCGTCGACCCTGGTGAAGCTGGGTGAGACGAAGAAATTCCGCATCATCGCGATCGATCCGGAGTCGCACAAGCTGAGCCTTTCGCTCAAAAGTCACAAAAAAGCCGACGCTGCCGGCGAGAAGTAGTGGCGCGCCAACCGATGCGGCGCTGCCGGGTATGCCGCACGCCGCATCCGAAGGCGCAATTGGCTCGCTGGACGCTGGTGGACGGCCGTCTAACGGCCGATCCGAGCCAAAGGGCTCCCGGAAGGGGGTACTATAGTTGCAGCGAACGGTGTGCCGAAATATTGCCCAAGACGATTAAGTCTGCTAAGTCCATGAAGAAAGTGTAAGGAACGCCCATGCTGGAAAAAACTCCCCAGACCCCAGAACCGATTACCGTTCCCGAGATTATCGGGGTGGGGGAGTTTGCGTCGCGGCTGGGGCTGCCGGTGACGCGCGTGATCGGCGAGTTGATGAAAAATGGCGTGATGGCCACGATCAACGAGCAGATTGATTTTGATACGGCGGCGATCATCGGCGCTGAGCTGGGATTTGAGGTGGTGGCTGAGGTGGTGGAGGCTGAGGCGGCGCCTGAGCGCGAGAAGCTGGCCGCCGGCGAAGGCGAGTCGCGGCCACCGATCGTGGCGGTGATGGGGCATGTGGACCACGGCAAGACCTCGCTGCTCGATGCGATTCGTAGCGCGCACGTGGCCGACAAAGAGGCTGGGGGTATCACGCAGCACATTGGCGCGTATCAGGTGAAGCGCGGTGAGCGGTGGATTACCTTCATCGACACGCCGGGCCACGAGGCGTTTTCGGCCTTGCGACAGCATGGTGCGCGCATGACCGATGTGGCGATCATTGTGGTGGCGGCTGATGACGGCGTGAAGCCGCAGACCAAAGAGGCGATTCGCCACGCCCAAGAGGCCGGCGTGCAGCTGGTGGTGGCGGTGAACAAGATCGACAAAGAGGGCGCCGACCCGATTCGGGTGCGCCAGGAATTATCTGAGCTGGGGCTGGTGGCCGAAGAGTGGGGTGGTACGACGGTGATGGTGGACGTGTCGGCCAAGGCCGGTACCAACATCGACAAGCTTCTTGATGTGGTGCTCCTGGTGGCGGACATTGAAGACCCGCGAGCGCGTCCGGACGGTGCGGCTGAGGGTGTAATTATTGAATCGCATTTGGACGCTGGCAAGGGGCCGGTGGCGACGGTGCTGGTGCGCAACGGTACCTTGAGCACGGGGGATTATTTGGTGGCTGGCGGCACGTACGCCAAAGTGCGCAGCTTGGGCGATTTTCGGGGCAAGCGGATCGTGAGTGCGCATCCTGGCATGCCGGCGGTGGTGGCTGGGTTTAAGGCTGTGCCATCGTTTGGTGACTTTTTTCGGGCTGTGGAGAGCGAAAAAGCGGCACGCGAGGCGGCGTCGGCAGTATTGCGGCGCGAGCAGAGCAAGAGCTTGGGGGTGAAGAAAATTGACGCGACGCAGCTGACGGCGGCGATCACGGCTGGTAATATCCAAGAGCTCAATGTGGTGATGAAGGCTGATACTCAGGGCTCGCTGGAGTCGTTGCTCGAGAGCCTGGAAGCTCTGCGCAACGCCGAGGTGGCAGTGAAGGTGGTGAGCTCAGCCGTGGGTGATATTTCGGAGAGCGATGTGGCGTTTGCCAAGACGGCGGGAGCGGTGCTCATTGGCTTTAATGTGAGCCTGAGCTCGGGGCTCAAGGCGCTGGCCAATCGCGAGCGGGTGCAAGTGCGCCTGTATAAAGTGATTTACGAACTCACCGACGATTTGCGCGAAGCGCTGGGCCAGATGTTGGCGCCGGAGGTGATCGAGACCGTGGTGGGCGAGCTCGAGATCAAGGGCGTATTTAAGACTACCAAGGCCAGCGTGGTGTGCGGTGGTACGGTGACGAGCGGCCGGATCGAGCCCAAGCTGAAGCTGCGGATTAAGCGTAGCGGCGAGGTGCAGGGCGAAGGTGTGCTTGAGACGCTGCAAAAGGAAAAGCAGGCGGCCAAAGAGGTGGTAGAGGGCGAGACGTGCGGTATGAGCGTGGCCACCAGTGCGGCCATCGAGATGGGTGATACCCTCGAATTTTACACGGTTGAAACTAAAGCGCGGACGCTGTAGGCGAACCACGATATGTCGCAGCGTGTAGCTAAAATAGAGAGTTTGATCCAGCAGGTGGTGGCGCCTGAGCTCGTGAATGCGCTGGATCGCGATGCGGCGGCGGCTACGGTGACGCGGGTGGATGCGGCGCCGGATATGCGCAATGCCACGGTGTGGATCGGGTTGCTGGGCGACGAAGCGGCGCAGGATGCGCTGTGGGTGCGCATTGAGCGAGTGCAGAGCCAGCTACAGGCGGCGGTGGGTAAAAGATTGACGACAAAATTTGTTCCCCGGTTGCATTTGGAGCGTGACACGGGTGGTGAGTATGCCGCCAAGATTGATCGACTGCTACGCGGTTTGTGAGGCTGATGTTGCTTATGGTATATTCGCTCTAGATAGGAGCGCGATTGATGATGGGACCGGGCGGACCGGAACAGGGTGGAGCGAACGAACCGGAGTCGCAAGAGGCTCGTGGACTGCGGCGATGGCTCGCGAATCGGTCCGCGGGGGAGCGTCATGATCGGGAGCGTCCGAGTAGGGCCGCCGCGGAAGAAGATGCGGCGCGTAGGGCAGCTGAAGCGCTGAATGTAATCTATGCTGACGCGATCCGGCTTGATCCACCGGCGGAAAGCTCACCGATGCGGGAGCCTCGGCCGATGCCGGCGCCCGCTTCGCCGGTGGTACAGGGTTTGCTTCGGGATAGTTGGCAGCCGGGAGGGGTTCCCGAAGAGCAGTTGTATCAACGGGCCACTGCGCTTTCGCCGGAGGACCTGAGCGGGTTGCGATCTTGGTTGGCGGAAGATATGCTTCGGGGTCTTGATACGGGCGTTTACCATAAGGTACGCGATGTGCTTCTGCGGGTGCAAGACGAGCGAGCTGGTGCGGCTGGTGTAGCAGACAATTTGAATAAGCGGCCTGTAGGGCCGGAGCTGCCGCCGCCGGCTTGGGAGCGGCTGCCCGTGCAACCGCCTCGGGCTTCGCATGCTGCGGTGCCGTCGGGGCCGGCTGAACCCGGTAGGATGCAGGGGGCCGTAGACGGGTTGGCGGCGCGTTTTGCCGACCCACAAGAACGATTGCGAGATGGTACGGAGCCTAGGACGGGGGGTAGCAGGGCCGGAAACCGCGGCCCTGCAGCGTCGAGGCCTGAGGCGCCCGCGGCAGCTGGTGGCGGTGCCTCGGGTGGCGGCGATGGCCCGACTGGCCCGCCGACTGGACCGCCGGCGAGTCCGGCGCCGGGTGGGGAGCCGCGGCCTGGGGATGGCTCGGAGGAGGGCGAGCGGCGCCGAGGATGGCGAGAGCGGCGGGAAGAGCGTCGTGATGCCCGCAATGCTGCTCGTGACGAATCGCTGCGAAAGTTTCTGGAGCCGCAGCTGGATATTCCGGCGGAGGGTACGCCCGAACGGACTGAGCTGGACGATAATTTCCGCGTTAATTTTGCGGCGGCAGCCGAAAGGCGAGCGCAGCAAAACCGGCCGACGCCGCCCGATGAGCCAGCGCAAGCGCATGGGGAGCGGCTCCCAAGGCGCCGAACGGAAAATCTCGATGCTACCGAGATAGCAAGCATGATTCATCATCAGAAAGTCGAGCCCGGCGGGTCACCGAGTGTTGCTGATTTGAGCACACCGGCGGCATACAGGGATATCTTGGCTCATTTGCAGCGAGATGGTGTGGTGGGCGAGATGGGCGAGCTGCCAAGGTGGACGAAGTCTTTTCAGATCAAGTCGGGACGGGCTCATGTGCAGCTGTACCCGGTGGAGCATGAGCCCGATATGGCGTTGGTGCTGCGGATGGACCCATCGGGCAAGAAGCGATTAGGCGGTTGGTGGCCGAAAAAACGGGAGTATGAGCCGGCGGTAATGATGCTAGTTCGGACTCAAGAGGTAGAGGGGCCTGATAAAACGAAGTTTACGCCGTCGGCTTGGGAGCCAGGCAAAGAAGGCGAGATGAAGCCGACCAAGGCGCTGAAGTCGATTGTGGAAGCTTCAATCGTCGGGGCTCGGACGCGGCCGAACGCTAGGGGGAAGAGCGCAATGCTAGGCATTCGGCGGCCACCGGAGACAACGTCGAACGTGCCGAGCGTAGATTTAGGTATGGCCGATGCCGGTATGTTTGCTGAGCGAGACAGGCGGCTGGCGGATTTGGGCCGGGCACGAGCGGCTAGTGCTTCTCCTGGGGTGCCTTCGCCAAGGCCGGAAGATAATCCGCCAGGGCCAGACCGATTTGAATCATATTTGGGGCCGATGCCGACAGGGGCGGGGGAACAACATCTGCAAGACGCTTTGAAAGAACGCGAGCGGATGCTCGAGGAGTGGGAGGAGCATGATCAGGCGCTGGACGCTTGGCGCGAACGCGATGCTGAAGTGGCGCGGGCTGAGGGGGTTCCTTTGAAGCCGGGTAGCTTGCAGTCGGCGGGAGCTACCGAAAACGAGGATGGATATGCGCATGCGCCTGGAGACGCGATGGCGCGTCGAGCGGCGCGAAACATTGTGGAGCCGCCAGAGGGGATCGAGGATGCGCCGGAGGGGATGGCTGGATTGCCGCGAGGTTTGCGGGCGGTGCGGCCCGTGGGGTCGCCGCCGGTGAGCGTAGAGGTGCCGCCGGTTGCAAAGGTGGCGGCGAAGGCACAGCCGGCTGCGGGGGCGGCGGCGCCACGAATCGACTCGCCGGGTGCTAGTGGGGGCGGTGGTACGGAGGCGGCGCCCGCGGCTGTGCCGGCGCCGGCGATTGAGTCTGGCGGGGAGGCTGCTCCGGCCGAGGAGCGTCCAAGCTTTGATAAATTTGTGACTCTTGTAAAGAAGGGTAACCCCGATCTTGACTTTGACGTTCCAGCTAGCCGGCTGCCGAATGTTTTTCAAGTGTCTACGATGGCCGACCAGCTTACGAGCCATGCTCAATTGGCGGATTTGGAGCGGGCTGTTAGAGCCCGAGGCGCGCAGGAGCGTGCGGATATTGAGAAGCTTGCTCGGGACCAGGCGGACTCTGGCGGTGCCCCATCGGGTCTGGAGAAAAGATTGGAGACTCATGAGCGACGGTTGGTGGCTATTATTAACCGGAGACATACGCAAATTCGGGACGAGGAGCGGGAGGCTGTTCGTCGGCGAGAGCTTGGTATTCGGGCTCGAGCATTGAGATCAGTTGAGAGCGATGATGAATTTGTTGGTGCGCGTGATGAGTTGGTGAATCAAGCGGTCGAGAGTGGCTACGTCTTGCCTGATCCGAAAGCGCGATTGGGTGTGCGGCCAGGGCCGGATGAAGAATCGGCGGTATTTATTCATGAACTGATGGAGGGTCGGGATGCGGTTCGGGCACGAGCTGCGAGAAAGGCTGAGCCGCGGGGTCGCGGGGCCGTGGAGTCGCCTCGAGCGGCAGCTGAAACTGATGGCTCGGCGGTTTCGGTAGAGACGGTAGCAGAGAATGAGGATGCGGGGATTGAGCAGTTCACCGAGCGGGTGCGTGGTTTGGCGGCATCGGGCGCGGATCAGGCGGCTCTTGCGACAGAACTGCCGTATGTATTGGATGAGGCTTTGAGGTTGGGGTTGGTAGCGCCGGCGCCACGGGCTAATTATTGGGGCGTAGAAAGTGATGGCTCCGACTCGTCGAATGCATTTATGGAGTTGTTGCAGACGACATTTCCTGAGCAAGCTGCCCAGGCATCCGATGAGAATGAGGAGCGCTAGCTAGGTCAGCGGGTGGCCGGTGAGGAAATCGCGGGCGGGCATGTCGCGTTTGCCGGCTGGTTTGAGGCGATCGATGATGAGGCTGCCGGTGGCGGCGTAGACGGCTAGCTCGCCGTCGTCGGTGCGGTGAGATTGGCCGGCTGGTCCGGAATCGGAGGCCGTGTGCGCGGCGGTGATGGTGACCTCGGCGCCGGCGAGGTGGGTGCGGCTGCCGGGCCAATCGAGGTAGCCGCGGACTTCGCGCTCGAGACGCTGGGCGGTTTTGGTCCAGTCGATGAGGCCGTCGGCTTTGGTGAGGCGACCCACGAGCGAGGCTTCGGCTTCGTTTTGGGGAATAGGTACCACCTGGCCCTCGAGGATAGCGGGGAGGCGAATGGCGAGCAGGTCGGCGCCGAGCTCGGCGAGGCGTTCGTAGAGTTCGGGGCGGGTTTCGGTGCCTTCGAGCTGAATTTTGGAGACGTCGTAGGTGGGGCCGGTATCGAGGCCAGCTTCGAGCTGCATGAGAGTGACGCCGGTCTCGTCGTCGCCGTTTAGGATGGCGGCTTCGATGGGCGAGGCGCCGCGATAGCGGGGCAGCAGGGAGGCGTGGATATTGACGAGGCCGCGCGGAAAGAGCTCGAGGAGACTCGGAGGGATGAGCTTGCCATAGGCTACCACCACGCCAATGACGGCCTTGGTGGCGGCGAGCTCGGCGTGGATGTCGCCGACGCGATGGGGCTGGAGTACGGTGATGCCGGCGGCGGTGGCTAGGCGTTTGACGGCCGGCTCGCTGATTTTTTGGCCGCGGCCGGTGGGCGAGTCGGGCTTGGTGACCACGGCGGCTATATTCCAGCCCTTGGCGATGAGCTGCACGAGCGAAGGTACGCTAAACGCGTCGGTGCCAAAAAACACGATCGGTGCGCGGTGTTTGGCCGGGATGGTCATGGCCGGGCCGGCGCTTCGAGCGGGCTTAGGGGTGTGAATTTGCCGTCGGGTTGGAGTTTGAAGAGCTTGCGGGGGTCATCGATGCGGTCGACGAACACGATGCCGTTGGTGTGGTCGATTTCGTGCTGAAACACGCGGGCGAGAAAGCCGGTGGCGGTGACGCGAATCGGCTGGCCGTCGAGATTGAGGGCTTTGATTTTGACTTTGGGGTAGCGGGCGACTGAGCCGTAAACGTCTTTGACGCTCAGGCAGCCTTCGAGCTCTTCGGTGGGTTCGCCCTCGGCTTTGACGATTTCGGGATTGATGAAGACGCCGAAGGTTTTGTTGGTCTTGTCGTCGAAGTCGTCGCGGATGACGACGAGGCGGTACGGCTTGGCGACCTGAACGGCGGCGAGCGCGGCGCCAAACTCGTGTTCGCGGCTTGATTCCCAGTCGAGCGTGGCCGTGATCATGCTTTCGGCGAGCGCGCGAATCTCGCCGTCGACGTGGCCGATGCGCTTAGAGCGCTCCCGCAGCAGGGGGTTGGGGATGGAGATGATATCTTTGAGGGTCATACGGGGCCTATTTTACAGGACTCTGCGCCCGCGGGCCACTAGAGGAGGTTGACGGGGTCCAAATCGGCGGTCCAATGGTCGGAGGGCAGGCCGGCGGCGATAGCGATGAGTGGGGGGCGGGATTTGGCTTTGACGATGAGCATCCAGTGGTATTTGCCGGCTTGGGTTTCGATAAAGGCGGGTGCTGGGCCAATGACGGTGAGGTTTGGCCGGCGTAGCTCGGTGGCGAGGCGGGTGGCTTCGGCGACGGCCGCCGCCTGATTGGGCAGGGCGATGGTGAGCTTGAGTAGGTAAACATAGGGGGGGTAGTTTAGGGCCTGGCGTTCGGCGAGCTCGCCGGCGGCAAAGTGGTCGAACGCGCCGGAAGCGGCGGCCACGATGGCGGGGTGCTCGGGGGTGTAGGTTTGGATGAAGATTTGGCCCGGCCGATCGCCGCGGCCGGTGCGCCCCGACACCTGGCTGATGAGCTGGTAGGTGTGCTCGGCGGCGGTGAAGTCGGGGAGGTAGAGCATGGTGTCGGCCGATACAACCCCCACCGTGTCGATGGCAGGCAGGTCGAGGCCTTTGGCGATCATTTGGGTGCCGATGAGGATGTCGAGCTCTCCGGCGCGGAGTTGCTTGAAGACCTGTTTGATATGCGGCAGCGTGGCACTGTCGCGGTCGAGACGGGCCACGCGAGCCTCGGGCCATAGTCGCTCGACTTCGGCCTCGATGCGCTTGGTGCCGCCGCCGAGCAGGCGCAGGTTGGCGCTGCCGCAGCTGGGGCACACGGCGTCGGCGGTGCGGCGGAAGTTGCAATGGTGGCAGATGAGCCGCAGGAGGTCGGCGTGAAAGGTGAGCGGCAGGTTGCAGCGCGGGCACAGACTCACGGCGCCGCAGTCGCCGCAAATTTGGCTAGAGGCGCTGCCGCGGCGATTGAGATAGAGCAAGGTTTGGCGGCCGGCCGCCATGGTGGCGGTGATGGCGGCGATGAGTGGCTGAGTAATAAATTTGCTCAATGTGAATACATTTTTTTCGCGTAGGTCGATAATTTTGGCTTGGGGTAGAGGAATATTGTTGGCGCGAGTTGAGAGATAGATGTGTTCAAGACGCCCCTGTTGGGCCAAATACAACTCTCCGAGACCGGGCGTAGCGGAGCCGAGCACCAGCCGGGCCCCGGCAGTGCGGGCGCGGTAGGCGGCCGTGGGGATGGCGTGGTAGCGGGGGTGCTGGTCTTGTTTGTAGGTAGTTTCGTGGCACTCGTCGATGACGATGAGTCCTAGCTGATGCGCTGGCAAAAACAGGCAACTGCGGGGGCCAACGATGATGCGAGGCTGACCGGCGGCTGCGGCAGTGGCGGCGGCGTTCCAGATGCTATGACGCTTGGCTTCGGTGAGCTTGGAATGGGTGGTGAGCACCTGATTGCCAAAGGCGGCTTCGAACTCAGCCACAATTTGGTGGGTGAGCGTGATCTCGGGCACGAGCACAATCACTGAGCGGCTGGCGGCGAGAGCCTCGGCGGCGAGCTCGAGATAGAGGCGGGTTTTGCCCGAGCCGGTGACGCCCTGCACCAGGTGGGCGGTGTGATGGGAGCCACGGATGCGGGCGAGCGCGGCGGTTTGCTCGGCCGTGAGGGGCGAGGCGGGGAGGCCGCGGGCGGCGGTTGGGGCCGCGGGGGCATTGCTCGTGGAACGGCGGGTTTTGGCCAGGCCAGCGGGTAGTATGGTGCTCCAAACACTGGCGGGGCTGGCGGCGTAGTAGCGGCTGAGCCACGCGGCTAGCTCGCGCAGATCGGGGGTGATCGGCGCTTGATCGATGACGCGGGTGATGGGTTTGGTGGCAAAGCTGGGGCGGTGGGGGCTGGTGGCATCGACAATGCCCACGACCCGGCGCGGGCCGATCGGCACCTCTACGAGTTGTCCGGCGGCGAGTATTTCGCCGTCGTGATGATACGTAAAGGCGGTCGCGCGGCCGGTATAGGCGAGCGGCGTAATGGTGTAGTAGTGTCGTGACTCCATGGCTTCTCCGGATCGGACTTTTAGTATACCGTGCGCCTCTGCTATGCTCGGAATATGTATTTCCACGACCGAGCCGAGGCTGGCGACAAGCTGGCAGATGAACTGCTGAACTACCGTTACGAGAACACGGCGGTGTTGGCGCTATCCCCGGGCGGGGTGGTGGTGGGTGAGCAAATCGCGCGGCGGCTGCACTGTACGTTGTCGTTGCTGCTGACCTCGCGCATTACGGCGCCGGGGGATGAGAGTCTCGTGATTGGTACTATGGATCAGACCGGGGGATTTACCTACAATTCGATGATTCCGGCGGGAGAAATGGAAGAGTATTTGCAGGATATGCGCTCGTACGTAGAAGAAGAGAAATTGCATCAAATTTACAAAATGACTTCGGTAGTGGGTGAGCACGGTCTGGCTGATCCGGGGCAGCTGGAGGGGCGCAATATTATCATCGCGACCGACGGGGTGAAGAACGGCCTGAGTTTTGACGCCGCGCTGCATTTTTTGACGCGTATCCGGATCGAGAAGACGATTGCGGCGGTGCCGGTGGGGCCGGCGGAGGTGATTGAGCGGCTGCATGGGTTGGTGGACGAGCTGCATTACCTGTATATTCCAGAGAATTTTTTTTCCGTGGGGCATTATTACACGGATGAGGATCGGGTGGACGCCGAGGATGTGATGCCGCTGATCGATAATGTGGTGGCGCGCTGGATATAGTGCGGGTTGAATTGACGGTGTGAAGCGATCTGGGATATAGTGCTGCACAGGTATGAGTTTACGCTTGAAGTTGGGACTAATAGTGGCGCTGGCCGTTGTGACGGCGGTGTTGACGTTGCCGCGAGAAGACGCGGTGCTTCGGGCGTTGGGCCTTAAGAACGCGAAGCTGAGCGTTAAGCAGGGGCTGGATTTGCAGGGCGGTGCCCAGCTGGTGTTTCAGGCTGATCTGAGTAAAACGCCGTCGGCGCAGCGTCAGGCGGCGGTGGATTCGCTCATCACCGTGATCACGAAGCGCGCCAACTTCGGCGGTACGAGTGAGGTGATTGTGCAGCGCCAGGGGAGCGACAAGGTGAGCGTGAGTCTGCCGGGCGTGAAGGACGTGAATGAGGCGATTGATCGCATTGGCAAGACCGCCGATCTGGAATTTTTGGAAGTGAATGCGGCCGATAATTCGACGGTGCCGACGGGTCTGTCGGGCAAAGATGTGGATAGCGCCTCGGCCGATTACGACCCGCAGCGGGCGCAGCCGGTGGTGCGGCTCAAACTCAAGGGCGGCGATGCTACGCGGCGGTTTGGTGATCTCACGACCAAGCTGAGCCAAAGCAAGAACCTGCTCTTGACCATGCTCGATGGTCAGCCGACGTTTGGCCCGGCGACCACTGAGCCGATTACTGACGGCACGGCGATTTTGTCGGGTAACCTTGATGTGAAAGAGGCCAAGAAAATCGCCGATGAGATCACGGCCGGGGCCTTGCCGGTGCCGGTGACGTTGGTGGAGCAGCGCTCGGTGGGGCCGACATTGGGCAAGGAGTCGGTGCGGGCGTCGGTGGTGGCGGGCGTGATCGGCTTGGGCGTGGTGGCGTTGTTTATGCTGTCGTATTACCGGCTGGCCGGGCTGCTGGCGGTGCTGGCGCTGGGTGTGTATACCACGATCACCATTACGCTCTACAAGCTCAGTGCTTTGCTGCCGGGTTATACGATCGTGCTGACCCTGGCGGGTATCGCGGGCTTTATTTTGAGTATTGGTATGGCGGTGGACGCTAACATTTTGATTTTTGAACGCCTGAAAGAAGAGCTGCGGGCGGGTAAGAGTTTTGTGGCGGCGGTGGAGGCGGCGTTTGACCGGGCGTGGATGAGTATTCGTGACTCGAATGTGTCGACGCTCATTACGTGTGTGATTTTGTTTATGACGTCGTCGGCTACGCCGATTATTCGCGGGTTTGCGGTGACGCTGGGCCTCGGGGTGCTTGTGTCGCTGTTTACGGCAGTGGTGGTGAGCCGGACGCTATTGCGGCTGGTGATTCGGCAGCCTTGGGGTCGTAAGCCGGCGTGGTACGGTGTGCGCGTGTCGGAGGAGCAGAAATGAATCTGATTGGAAAGCGTCGGATCTGGTACGGTATCTCGGTGGTGATGATTGTGCCGGGGCTGGTGTCGCTCCTCATGTTTGGGTTGCGGCTGGGGATTGATTTTAGCTCGGGACAGCTGCTGGTGGCGGCCGGCAGTGTGGCGACGGCGCAGGTTGATGACGCGGCCAAGGGCTTGGGTTTTCAGGATATTCAGGTGGTGCAGAGCGGGTCGGATCAGACCCAGATTCGTTTCCGTGACCCGGCGCCGCAAGCTAGCCATGAGGTCAATCACCAGAAGTTTAAGGCCGAGCTGGCTAAGCGCGGTGTCAGTGAATTGTCGTTTGACAGCGTGGGGCCGACGGTGTCGAGCACGATTGCGACCAATGCGATCGTGAGCTTGGTGCTCGTATCGCTGGCGATCGTGCTGTACATTGCGTTTGCGTTCCGTAATGCGCCGCCGCCGGTGTCGCCGTGGAGCTTTGGGCTGATGGCGATTGTGGCATTGCTGCACGATGCGTTCTTTGTGCTGGGCGTGTTCTCACTGCTAGGGCACTTCTTTGGGGTGGAAATCGACGCGCTGTTTGTGACGGCTATTTTGACGGTGATTGGCTTCTCGGTGCACGATACCATTGTGGTGTTCGACCGTATTCGCGAGAACTTGCGGCGCGACAAGGGCTCGTTTGAGCAGGTGGTGAATAACTCGATTCTGGAAACAATTGCGCGGTCGATTAACACGTCGATGACGGTGCTGTTGACGCTGCTAGCGCTGCTGCTGTTTGGCGGCCAAAGCATTCGGTTGTTTGTGCTGGCGCTCTTGATCGGAGTGGCTTCGGGTACGTATTCGTCGATCTTTAATGCTTCGCCGCTGCTCGTGACGCTGCATAATTGGCGGCTTAAGCGAATCGAGAAGGCGCGTCGACAGCCTAAGAAGGCTTAGCGGCGGTAATAATTGCGGATCGTGCAGGCCGGGGGCTGGTGGCCCCCGGCCTGCTGGCGGTTGGGTTAGCGGTGGCCGGCCGGCGTAGTGACGGCTGGCGCGGGCGGGGTGCTGTGGAGGTCGGCGGCCTTCTGAAGTCCCCCCGCGATGAGTAAGACGGCGATAACTACTACCCAGGTGATGAAGGTGCGTACTCTGGGTCCCATCAAAACCCCCATGTATCCAACTCTCATCTGGCTGGATTGACCCCCCGTGGACCAAATCTCAGCGAGACCAAGACATGGTGCTATATAATCTGGTTGGTGTCAATGCCTGGCGGCGTCGGCGGCTACCGATCGGGGGACTGTAGGGGTGCTGAGGGGATCTGGCGCGACGGAGCGGGGGTAGGGCGATAGGTCCTGGCGGAACTGTCGATGCTCACGATGATTCCCAGCCCGATGCCGAGCCCTAAGAGCAATGCAGCCAGAAGCACGATGAGATCGAATCGAGTGAAGACGCGGCGCGAGCTGCTCACGAGTGCTCCAGGGGTGCGGGGTGCCTCCGGCCGGTGGGTCGGATGGAGGTATTATGGGGGTGGTATGGCCTGGTATCAAGGGGAATAATCATAAAAAACACCCCGGTTTTGAAGGCGAGGTGGGGGATAATAGCAGGCTGGTCGGGCCGGGCGCTGTGAGGCGCCCGGCCCGATGCCCGTAGGAGGAGCGTGCTCAGGTTGCGATCGCGGGCATCGCTGGCTGACCGTGGCGGCCGGTCCGGCGGGCCTGGACGACGAACGTGCCGATGGCCAGAACCAGTGTGACGGCCGCCATGCCGAAGGTGGCGTAGACCGCGAAGTGGAGGACGGAGGCGTGGTGGTCCCACCTGGCGGCTTCTGCCCGCGAGCCGGGCTCGTCGAAGAGGCGGTTGACCTCGGCGGTCTGCGTGCAGAGTTGGGCCAGTTGGCCCAGCGTCCAGGCGCTGATCAGGTAGCACCACATCGCGCCCAGTCCGTATGCAGCGCGGCCGAGCAGCCGGATACCCGACTGCCCGGAGTACAACGCGAGCAGGACGAAGATGGTGGCTATGAAGGCCGACACGGGAGCGGCCCATGGCCAATAAACTCCATCGGTGAGCACCGCGTCGAGCGATTCGAAGGCCGAGATCGCGCCAACCATCACGGCGGTGGCGAGGGTCATGGCTACGAGTGCAGCGATGCGCTTCATCAAGCTCTCCTACGGGTTTTCGAGGTTCGGCTTGGGGGTGCCCCGGGCGGGGTCCTGTCCCCTCCATTCCGTTTTGAAGTGCACCACCCAGTCCTGTAACAACGAGGTATGGGCAGGACATATAAGCAGCTAGATCAATCAATGCGAGACCGGATTAAAGCATTACTGGATGACGGGTACGGGGTACGCAAAATCGGCCG